>CAYRHV010000181.1:0-5077 GCA_964424045.1 uncultured Ottowia sp.
AGATCAGGGACATGGCATGAAGTCGCGTCACGGGCGTTCAGCCCTCTATCCTAGCGCGGACCGGCCTCACGCCGGGTCTTCGAGGTTGAACTGGCGCGCCTCCTCGTCGTAGCCGAACAGCTCGCCATAGCGCCCCCAGTCGATGATGGCGCGCATGGTGTCCTCGGCGCGCTGCTCCGACATGCCGTCCTCCAGCTGCTCGGAGAAGCGCGTGAACGGCGCGCGATGGTCGGGGCGCTCGTCCAGCACGCGGCGGATCAGCGCCACCAGCGGCACGTAGGCCAGCAGGTGCTCGCCGAACAGGCGCTTGCGCGCATCGACGTCCAGCCCGGCAAAGCGCCGTCCGACTTCGGTCAGCCGCACGTCGCCCTCGGCCAGCTCGGCCAGGCGCAGCAGCTGCAGCGTCTCGGCGACGGGAAACAGCTGGCCCGCCGTCATCTGGAGCGTCGCGGCCAGCTCGGGCAGGTCGGCCGCGCCGTGGAACGGCGGCTCGGCCAGCGCCTCGACCAGGCCTGCCAGGTGGTTGGTCGACACGCGCGGCAGCGCCATGTGCACGCCGGTGCCGGGAAAGCCGCCCGTCGTGGGCGCGGCGTCCGTGTCCATCGACGCGCGCTGCGTCATCAGGCCGTAGACGTGGTCGACCAGGGCGCGAAACGACGGGTCCAGGCGATGGCGCGGATGTTGCAGCGGCACCGGGATCTCGGCCGCCACCCGGCCCGGATGCGTGGCCAGCACCAGGATGCGGTCGCACATCTGCACCGCCTCCTCGATGTTGTGCGTGACCATCAGGGTCGATTCGATCGGCAGCCGCCCCTCGATCCAGCGATCGACGATCTCCCCGCGCAGGGTTTCAGCGGTCAGCACGTCGAGCCCGGAAAACGGCTCGTCCATCAGCAGCAGCCGCGGGTGCACCACCAGCGCCCGCGCCAGGCCGACGCGCTGGCGCATGCCGCCCGACAGTTCGCGCGGATAGGCGCTCTCGAAGCCGTCCAGGCCGATCAGGTCGATCGCCGCCAGCGCCCGGCGACGCCCGTCGTCCGGTGCCACGCCGAGCGCGTCCAGCCCGAGCTCGACGTTCTGCAACACGGTCAGCCAGGGAAACAGCGCAAAGCCCTGGAACACCATGGCGATGCCCTCGCACGGGCCGGTGACCGCCTGGCCGCACCAGTGCACGCGGCCGGCGGTCGGCGCCAGCAGGCCGGCGATGATGCGCAGCAGGGTCGACTTGCCCGAGCCCGAGCGTCCCAGCAGGCCGACGATCTCGCCGCGCTCGATGGTGAGCGAGACGCCATCGAGCACCACCAGCTCGGCCCGGTCGGCCTTTTGAAAGACCTGGCGCACACCGTCGAGCACGACCAGGGGCACGCCTGCAGCCGCACGTGGGGTCCCAGGTTCGGCAGCTATCGTCGGCAGCGTGGATGGATTCATGGGGTCACCCGATCGGCTGGTCATTCGAGACGCGTGCGGCGCATCGCCAGGTCATAGAGCGGCTGCCACAGCAGGCGGTTGAGCGCCAGCACCAGCACCGACATCACGGCGATGCCAAGCACGATGCGCGGCTGGTCGCCGGCCGTGGTGGCATCGGCAATGTAGGCGCCCAGGCCGTGGGCGCGCACGGTGGTCGTGCCCCAGCTGGCCAGCTCGGCCACGATCGAGGTGTTCCAGGCCGCACCGCTGGCGGTGATGGCGCCGGTCACGTAGTACGGAAACACCCCCGGCAACACGACCCTGAACCACCAGCTGGCGCCGCGCACGTGGAAGCTCGCCGCCGCCTCGCGCAGGTCGGCCGGAAAGGCGCTGGCGCCGGCGATCACGTTGAACAGGATGTACCACTGGGTGCCCAGCACCATCAGCGGCGACAGCCAGATGTCGGGCGACAGCGAGTGGCGCACGATCAGCAGCACCACGAAGGGGAACATCAGGTTGGCCGGAAACGCCGCCAGGAACTGCGCCAGCAGCTGCACGCGCCCGGCCCAGCGCGGCCGCAGGCCGATCCACACGCCCACCGGCACCCAGAGCAGCGACGACAGCAGCACCAGCACCACCACGCGCACCAGGGTGTAGCCGCCCAGTCGCGCCGCCACGGCGACGTCCGACCAGCCGGCGCCGCTGGCGATGAAGGTGGCGATATTCCAGGCCATCAGCAGCACGGCCAGCAGCACCAGGGCGCGCCAGAGGCGATCCGCGGTCGCGCTGCGCACCGCATGACGTGGCACCAGCGGGCGACGCGTCCGGCCGACCCGGCGGCGCCGCGGCAGCGCCCGGGCCCGCGTCGCCAGCGCGGCCAGCACGCCGCGAAACCAGTGGGTGCGGCGCGCCACCAGCAGCACCCAGGAGCGCGGCGCGGCGGCGCCCACCGCGTGCTCGACGCGAAACCGGTCGCTCCAGGCCACCAGCGGGCGGAACATCAGCTGGTCGTAGAGCCCGATCACCACCAGCATGGCCAGCACTGCCCAGCCGATCGCCGCCAGGTCCTGCCGGGCGATCGCCAGCGCCACGTAGGAGCCGATGCCGGGCAGCTCGATCGAGGTGGCGCCGACCGCGATCGCCTCCGAGGCGACGACGAAGAACCAGCCACCCGACATCGACATCATGGTGTTCCACACCAGGCCAGGCATGGAAAACGGCACTTCCAGCCGCCAGAAGCGCTGCCAGGGCGAGAGCTGGAAGCTGCGCGCCACCTCCTGCAGCTCCGCCGGCACGGTCTTCAACGACTGGTAGAAGCTGAAGGCCATGTTCCAGGCCTGGCTGGTGAAGATGGCGAAGATCGCCGCCAGTTCGGCCCCCAGCAGGCGCCCCGGAAACAGCGCCAGGAAACCGACCACGGTGAAGGACAGGAAGCCCAGGATCGGCACCGACTGCAGGATGTCGAGCAACGGCACCAGCACCATTTCGGCACGCCGGCTCTTGGCCGCCAGCGCACCGTAGGCGAAGGTGAAGACCAGCGAGGCGAGCAGCGCGGCCAGCATGCGCAGGGTGGTGCGCCCGGCGTATTCGGGCAGCCGCGCCGGGTCCAGCGAGATCGGGTCCTGCTGCAGCACGGCGATCGGCGCCAGCACCTCGCGCGCACCCTGGAAGATCAGGATCAGCGTGGTGAACAGCAGGCCGAAGGCGAACAGGTCCCACAGGTTGAGCGCGCGCCGGCGCGCGCGGCCCGTGTCCATGGCGGGAAGGCGGTTCAGCATGGGGGCGCAGGACACGCGGATGGCATGGCGCGCCGACTATAGCCGCGCCCCCGCGGACGTCCGGGAATCAGCGCGCGATCAGTGCGTCCAGCACGCCCGGCGCGAAGGCCGACGCCAGCGTCGCCGCCAGACGCTCGAACGCCGCGTCCAGCGACGGCGTGGCCACGCCGAACAGCGCCTGCAGGACGGCGTCCTGTTCGAACAGGCCGTGCAGTGCCAGGCCGAGCACGTTGCCGGCGGCGTTCTGCCAGGCCAGCCCGGCGATCACCTCGCGTGCGGGCACGCCATCGCCCTCGACGCCGGTGCGGCCAGCGCGGATCTCGTAGCCCGCGCAACGCACGCCCGACAGGACCTGCCAGGCCCCCGCCAGCGTGCCGAAGCGCACGTTTGCGGGGCGCACGGTCTTGTCCGGCCCGAACACCGTGACCAGCGGCAGCAGGCCCAGCCCCGCGGCGCGGCCGCGCGTCTCGACGCCTACCGGGTCGTCGATCAGCCGCCCGAGCATCTGCAGGCCGCCGCAGATGCCCAGCACGCGGCCGCCGCGCGCCGCGTGCCGCGCCACGGTGGCATCCAGCCCCTGGGCGCGCAGCCAGGCCAGGTCGGCCAGCGTGGCCTTGCTGCCTGGCAGCACGATCCAGTCCGCGCCGTCCAGGTCGGCGGGCTCGCGCGCCCACGCCAGGCGCAGGCCGGGCACCTGCTCCAGCGGCTGGAACTCGTCCAGGTTGCTGATGCGCGGAAAGGCGACGATGGCGACGCGCGTGTGCACCGCCGCGCCGCCCGCGTGCGCGCCGGCCCCGTAGCGGCCGTCCTCTTCCGGCAGGCCGTGGCCGAAGCGCATCGGCACCACCGCCACGGTCGGCACCCCGGTCAGTTCCTCGAGCCGTTGCGGCGCCGGCGCCAGCAGCCCGGCGTCGCCGCGGAACTTGTTCAGCACGAAGCCGTGGATGCGCGCGCGATCCTCGGGCGCCAGCAGGGCCCAGGTGCCGTAGAGATGGGCAAAGGCGCCGCCGCGATCGATGTCGGCCACCAGCAGGCAGCGCGCGTCGGCCTGGCGCGCCACGCGCAGGTTGACCACGTCGCTGGCCATCAGGTTGATCTCGGCCGGCGAGCCGGCGCCCTCGATCACCACCACGTCGTGCTCGGCGCGCAAGGCAGCCAGCGCCTCGGCCACGCGCGGCCAGACGTGGGCCTTGCGCTCGCGCCAGGGCAGCGCGCTGAGCACGCGATCGACCTGGCCGAACAGCACGACCTGGCTGTGCGTGTCGGCCTCGGGCTTGAGCAGCAGCGGGTTCATGCGCACCTCGGGCACGGCGCGCGCGGCCAGCGCCTGGAAATACTGGGCCGCACCGATCTCGCCCCACTGCCCGGTCGCGCCCGCCACCACGCGCGCGTTGTTGCTCATGTTCTGAGCCTTGAACGGCGCCACCTTCAGGCCCTGGTTGGCCCAGTGGCGACACAGCGCGGTGGCGATCCAGCTCTTGCCGGCGCCGCTGCTGGTGCCCAGCACCATGACGCAACGCGCTGCCATCAGGACACCTCCAGCGCCCGCCACAAGACCTCCTGCGTCGCCGGCGCCACCACCGCCAGGCGCACCTGCCCTGGCAGGCCGAAGCTGGCACAGTCGCGCAGCTTGATGCCGCGCCGGCGCAGCCGGGCCAGCAGGGCCGATACGGTCACGGCCGAATCGGGCCCGAGATCGGTGGGCGCGGCGACCAGGAAATTGGCCTCGCTCGGCTGCACGCGCCAGCCGGCGGCGCGCAAGCCAGCCAGCTGGCGCGCCTTCCAGTCCCGCAGCTGGCCGCGGCACTGCGCCAGCCAGTCCTGCGTCTCGACCCGTGTCCAGGCCTGCAGCAGGGCCACGCCGTGCGCGCCCAGCGGCCAGGACGGGGCCA
>CAYRHV010000182.1:0-4989 GCA_964424045.1 uncultured Ottowia sp.
CACTACCGGCTGTTTCGCACCGAATCGGCGCGCGCGCGCCACCGTTTCGAGACCTGCGACTGGCACGGCCAGCAGCGCGCCCAGCGCGAGCGCATCGAGTTCTACGACCTGCGCGTGCGCGAATGCCGAATGCGGCTGGAGCGCGAATTCCGCGCCCACCGGCAGCCGATGGAGGTCTGGCACCAGGCCAAGCTGATCTACATCGGGATGCTGGTCACGCACCAGCAGCCGGAGCTGGCCGAAACCTTCTTCAATTCGGTCACCACGCGCATCCTGCACCGCAGCTACTTTCGCAACGACTTCATCTTCGTGCGCCCGGCCATCAGCACCGAGTACATGGAGACCGAGGACCCGCACGCGCCGCCTACCTTCCGCAGCTTCTACCCGACGCTGGACGGCCTGGAGGACACGCTGGCCGAGGTCCTGCTTTCGTTCGACCTGCGCTGCCGCTGGGAGGATCTGGCGCGCGACACCCGCCGCGTGGCGCACGCCATGCGGCGCGAACTGGGCCCGGCGCAGCCGCACTCCAACTTCCAGCTGCAGGTGCTGGCCAGCCTGTTCTACCGCAACAAGGGCGCCTACCTGGTCGGCAGGATCGTCAACGGAGACGAGGAGCTGCCGTTCGCGCTGCCGATCCTGCATCGCGTGCCGGGTGTGGTCCACATCGACGCTGCCCTGTTCGGCGAAAGCGACCTGCTGATCCTGTTCTCGTTCTCGCGCGCCTACTTCATGGTGGACATGGAAATCCCGTCCGCCTACGTGCAGTTCCTGCGCACCCTGATGCCGCGCAAGCCGCGCGCCGAGCTCTACAACGCGCTCGGCCTGGCCAAGCAGGGCAAGAACCTGTTCTACCGCGACCTGCTGTGGCACCTGCGGCACAGCTCCGACCGGTTCCGCATCGCCCCCGGCATCAAGGGCATGGTGATGCTGGTGTTCGACCTGCCCAGCTTTCCCTACGTCTTCAAGCTCATCAAGGACCGTTTTCCGCCGCCCAAGGAGATCACGCGCGAGCAGGTGCGCCGCAAGTACCACCTCGTCAAGCAGCACGACCGCGTGGGTCGCATGGCCGACACCATGGAGTTTTCCATGCTCGCCTTCCCGCGCGCGCGCTTCGAGGACGCGCTGATCGCCGAGATCGAGCAGGAGGCGGCCAGCCAGCTCGAGCTCTCCGCCTGCGAAGATGACGGCCAAGTCGAAGTCATCATCGCCCACGCCTACATCGAGCGGCGCATGACCCCGCTCAACCTCTGCCTGCAGCAGGCCCTGGACGCCGACGAACACGACCCGCAGGCGCAGGCCCGGCTCGAGCACGCCGTGTTCGAATACGGCAACGCCATCAAGGAGCTGGTGGCCGCCAACATCTTTCCCGGCGACATGCTCTACAAGAACTTCGGCGTCACGCGCCATGGCCGGGTCGTGTTCTACGACTACGACGAGATCGAATACGTCACCGACTGCAATTTCCGCAAGGTGCCGGCGCCGCGCTGCGAGGAGGACGAGCTGTCGGGCGAAATCTGGTATCCGGTCGCCCGGGGCGACGTGTTCCCCGAGACCTTCGCCCCCTTCCTGCTCGGCAACCCGCGCGTGCGCGAAGCCTTCCTGCGCCACCACGCCGACCTGCTGACGCCCGAGTTCTGGCAGGAGCACCAGGCGCGCATCCGCCGCGGCGAGGTGCTGGACTTCTTTCCCTACGGCGCGCACCGGCGCTTCGAGCCCGACGACGGTGCGCCCGAGGCCGGGCCTGCGCCACCAGCACCCGCAGCGCCGGCGCCGCGGGAAGCGACCGTCCCGGAAAAATAACCCCGGACGCCAGCAGCAACACCGCAGGCGTGTCATAAAGGATCAATCCACCCCTTCTCACAGGAGCCTCTCATGTCCGATCCCATCGTCATCGTCGCCGCCGTCCGCACGCCCATGGGCAGCTTCCAGGGCGACTTCTCACCACTGGCCGCGCACGACCTGGGCGGCGTCGCCATCCGGGCCGCCGTCGAGCGCGCCGGCATCCAGCCCGCGCAGGTGGACGAAGTGCTGTTCGGCAGCGTGCTGCCGGCCGGCCAGGGCCAGGCCCCGGCGCGCCAGGCGGCGCACAAGGCCGGCCTGCCGCGCAGCGCCGGCGCCGTCACGCTGAACAAGGTCTGCGGCTCGGGCATGCGCGCCACCATGTTCGCGCACGACATGCTGGTCGCCGGCAGCGCCGACGTGATGGTCACGGGCGGCATGGAAAGCATGACCAACGCCCCCTACCTGCTGCTCAAGGGCCGCAGCGGCTACCGCATGGGCCATGACAAGGTCTACGACCACATGATGCTCGACGGCCTGGAGGACGCCTACGAGGCCGGCCGCAGCATGGGCACCTTCGGCGAGGACTGCGCCGCCAAGTACCAGTTCACGCGCGAGCAGCAGGACGCCTTTGCCAGCGCCAGCGTGCAGCGCGCGCAGGCGGCGATCGCCAGCGGCGCCTTCAAGGCCGAGATCGTCCCGGTCACGGTGAAGGACCGCAAGGGCGAGCGCGTGGTCGACACCGACGAAGGCCCGGGCAAGATCAAGCTCGACAAGCTGCCGACCCTGCGCCCGGCCTTCAAGAAGGACGGCACCATAACCGCCGCCAGCAGTTCCAGCATCAACGACGGCGCCGCCGCCCTGGTGCTGATGCGCCAGAGCACGGCCGACAAGCTCGGCTGCCAGCCGCTGGCGCGCATCGTCAGCCACGCCGTGCACGCGCAGGAGCCGGGCTGGTTCACCACCGCCCCGGTCGGCGCGAGCGAAAAGGCGCTGCAGAAGGCCGGCTGGCAGGTGGGCGACGTCGACCTGTGGGAAATCAACGAGGCCTTCGCCGTGGTGCCGATGGCGCTGATGCACGACCTGAAAGTGCCGCACGACAAGGTCAACGTCAACGGCGGCGCCTGCGCCCTGGGTCACCCGATCGGCTGCAGCGGCGCCCGCATCATCGTCACGCTGATCCACGCGCTCAAGGCGCGCGGCCTGAAGAAGGGCCTGGCGACCTTGTGCATCGGCGGCGGCGAAGCCACGGCGCTGACGGTGGAACTGCCTTGAGCGCCGCCACCACCCGCATGGCGACGGCGACGCGAGGCCCGGTCCCATGCCGGTGACCCTGATTCTCGGCGCCTCGCGCGGCATTGGCCTCGAGCTGGTGCGCCAGCACCTGGCCGCCGGCGAGCGCGTGATCGCTACCGCCCGCAGCGAGGAGGGCCTGGCCGAGCTGCGCGCGCTCGGCGCCGAGGTGCTGCGCCTGGACGTTGCCGATCCGGCCAGCGTCAGCGGCCTGTCCTGGCAGCTCGAAGGCGAGAAGATCGACACCGCCTGGTACGTGGCCGGCGTCATGTGCCGCCGCACCGACGCCCGGCTGCCGCCGGCGCAGCTCGAGTTCGACCGCGTCATGCACACCAACGTGCTGGGCGCGATGCAGGTGATTCCGCTGGTGGCGCCCCTGGTCGAGGCCGCACGCGGGCGCTTCGGCTTTCTGTCCAGCACCATGGGCCACATCGGCAGCGCCAGCGGCAGCAATTCCTGGCTCTACCGCACCAGCAAGGCGGCGCTGAACATGGCCGTCGCCTCGGCCCGCCACAGCTACCCGCAGGCGCTGTTCCTGCTGCTCCACCCAGGCTGGGTGCGCACCGACATGGGCGGGCCGCAGGCTGCCGTCAGCGCAAGCGACAGCGCCACGCACCTGCGCGCCGCGCTGGCCGGCGCCACGGCGGCCGACAACGGCGCCTTCTTCGACAGTGACGGTTCTCGTCTCAAAGACTGGTGACGGCCTTCCGCTGATCTAAAGATAGGTGTCGCATCCCGGACGATCATAAGGTCGCTTGTGGAATAGCTGAGGGTGAGTGTGATGCCAGTCTTTCATGGCCTGCATGGGCGTCTTGCTTTGTAGTGCCGACTGCGGCAGTTGATGGTTGTACAGGGCCACGTAGCGCAGCAAGGTCTGCTCCAGATCCTCTCGGCTATTGAATCGGTGGGTCTTCAAGACATCGGCGATACGGCCATTGAATCGCTCGACCATGCCGTTGGTTTTAGGTGTGTGGGGTTTGGTCAGCCGGTGCTCGATACCCAGAGCCCGGCACAGCTGATCGAACTCGTGTTGGCCACTGGCCTGGCGCTGCCTGCTGGCAAACAGCCGATCGGTGAACTCCTTGCCGTTGTCGGTCAGCACCTTGGTGATCTTGATCGGACAGGCCTTGTGCAGGGCGTTCAGAAAGGCTTTCGCACTGGCAGCCGTCTTGTTGGCCTTCAACTGCACGAACACCCACCGGGTAGCCCGGTCAATGGCCACGAACAGATACCGCCGACTGTTCTCGTCCTGCATCTGGGGTAGGTACTTCACGTCCATGTGCACATAGCCGGGCTCATAGCTCTTGAAGGCCTTGGGCGCTGGCGCAGGCTCACGGGGCTTGAGGGCACTGAGGTTGCTTGCCCCATGGCGGCGCAGACACCGATCCAGGCCCGAGCGCGAAACGTGGGGACAGATGAACTCCCTGGTGACCGCCAGCAGGTCATCCAGGGGCAGCAGCAAGGTGCGCCGCAGTTGCACCACCACGGCCTCCTGGGCCGGCGTGAGCACGGTCTGCAGGCGGTGCGCCGTGTGCGAGCGGTCGCCAAAGACCTCGCGCTTCTTCCACTTGTAGACGGTCTGCTCGGTGATGCCGTAGCGCTGGGCCAGCACACTGGCAGTCTCGCTGCTGGCAGCGATCTCGGCACGCACCGCAGGCGTGGTGCGAGCATTCTTGTGCAACGCGATCAGCATGGCTTGGCGCTCCCGGTGCTTTGCAAGGACTCTATCAACTCCCGCATCACGGCACGGGCCATGAAGAGCGGATAGCGCTTTTCATCTATGCAATCGTCCGAGATGCGACAGATAGGAATCCGATGTTCAAGAGAGCTTACGAGCTGCCACCATGGATCCCGACCAGATATCTACAACCGGCACCCGTGTTGGATGACGAGCAGTGGAAGATATTTGACGGGCTC
>CAYRHV010000183.1:0-4977 GCA_964424045.1 uncultured Ottowia sp.
ACGCCTGAACAGGTGGCGGCCGAGCCGGCCAGCCACACCGGGCGCCATCTCAGGGCCAGTCTGTCGAGCAGCCCGATCTAGCACCATCCAAGTGTCGATGGATGCAGATAACCCAAGATACGAGCAAATGATCCATTTTCGACAACAGATGCGGTTGTTTGACCAACTCCGAATGCTTGTCGCCTTGCTTCATCCGGATGGATCGATCGCCATCAGATCTTGTCAACTGTAGTTATTCAATTTTCAGTGTGATTTAACAGAAATTGACGGATTTTCAGGCCTGATCGGCTTCAACTCGGCAGAGCCTGCATCCAGTCCGGCACCGCAATGCCCTTGTCCCGCAGCAGACGCGGGTTGAACAGTTTCTGCTGGTAACGCGTGCCGGAGTCGCACAGCACGGTGACGATGGTGTGCCCAGGCCCCAGTTCGCGCGCCAGCCGGATCGCGCCGGCGAGGTTGACGCCACTGGAGCCGCCCAGGCACAGGCCCTCCTCGATCAGCAGCTGGTGCAGCAGAGGCACGGACTCGGTGTCGGGAATGCTCCAGGCCCGATCGATCGGCGCGCCCTCGAAGTTGGCGGTGACGCGGCTGGAGCCGATGCCCTCGCTGATCGAGCTGCCCTCGGCCTTGAGCGTGCCGTGCGTGACGAAATGCGCCAGCGCCGAGCCGGCCGGATCGGCCAGCGCGATGCGAACCTCGGCCCGCCGCGCCTTCAGGGCCCGGGCGACGCCGGCCAGCGTGCCGCCGGTGCCGCTGGCGCAGACGAAGCCGTCCACGCGGCCGCCGGTCTGGTCCCAGATCTCGGGGCCCGTGGTGGCCTCGTGCACGTCGCGATTCGCAGTGTTGTCGAACTGGTTGGCGAACCAGGCGCTGCCGGGTTGACCGGCGTTCAGCTCGTCGGCCAGGGCACGCGCACGATGCACGTAGTTGCCCGGGTCGGCGTAGGGCGCGGCGGGCACCAGGCGCACCTCGGCGCCGGTCATGCGCAGGGCGCTGATCTTCTCGGCGCTTTGCGTCTCGGGCATGACGATGATGGTGCGGTAACCGCGGCTGCTGCCGAGCAGGGCCAAGCCGATGCCGGTGTTGCCGGCCGTGCCCTCGACCAGGGTGGTGCCGGCACGCACCAGGCCGCGCTGCTCGGCATCGTCGAGCAGGCCGAGGGCGGTGCGGTCCTTGATCGAACCGCCCGGATTGAGCCATTCGGCCTTGCCGAGGATCTCGCAGCCGGTGGCGGCGCTGGCCGCGCGCAGGCGGACCAGGGGCGTGTTGCCGATCAGGCTGGCCAGGTCGGGCCGCACGAATGCCGGATCAAAGGCTGGGGAATGCTGGGCAATGGAGTCGGTCATGGACCGATTGTGCAGGGCGTGGAAGCACCATGACGGCATCGGTGATCTGCCGGGGCCGAGCCACCGTCGCACCAGCCGCCGCGAGCAGCAGCCAGGCCCGCACTCACATGGCCCGCGCGCTCTCCCGCGCCGCCATGCGGTCGCGCCAGGCCTGCAGCGCGGCAAAGCCTTCGGCGCCGGCGTCGAACTTCATCAGCCGGGCAAACTCGAGCGCGCAGAAGGCCGTGATGTCGGCGATGGTGAAGCGTTCGCCGGCGATCCAGGGCTGGGCCGCCAGCGTCTCGTCGAGCCAGCGCGCCGCTTCGCGCACCTTGGTGCCTTGCGAGTGGCCGAAGTCGGGGAACTGCGGCTGCTCCAGCGGCGCCAGGCCGGGATGGGTGTGGCGCACGCAGTTGAAGATCGGCAGGCCCCAGTACCACTCGACGCGCCGGTCGTGCATCTCGATGAAGGCACGCTCCTCGTAGCCGTCGCCCATCAGGTTGGGTTCCGGGTAGCGTCCCTCGAGCCAGGTGCAGATGGCGCGCGTCTCGCTGAGCACGCGACCGTCGTCCAGTTCCAGCGCCGGTACCCGGGAAACCGGCACCTTGGCGCGATAGGCCGCCTCCTTGTGCTCACCGGTATTCAGGTCCACGGACACGAGGTCGATGCCGCCGATGCCCTTTTCATGCATGAACATCAGCACGCGACGTGGATTGGGGGCGCGTGGGGCGGTGTAGAGCTTCATGGGCGGGTCTCCGGTCAGAATCGGCAAGATGTTGTTCGGGATCACATCAATGCTAGCCGAGACCGCCTCCCGGCCAGTTGCGCAGCGCCGAATATAAGCATCTGACGAAATGTTCGTTGGGGCCCCGCTCCCGAGCCGCGACAATCAAGGGTTCGAGAACTCCGTCCTGCCTGCCCGCATGTCCCTTGCTGCCCTGCTTCGACCCTTGCTGCTGGCCCTGGCCTGCCTCATCGGCACGGCCGCGGCGGCGCAGCCGCTGCTGATGCCGGCCGAGCTGCAGACCCTGCTGCAGGAAGACCCCGGCGTGCGCCTGATCGACGTGCGCGAAGGGCCGGCCTATGCCATGCAGCACCTGCCGGGCGCGGTGTCGGCACCCTACGGCCGCTGGCGCCTGGTGGACGAGAACCTGGGCCTGCCACCGACGCCCCAGGAACTGGCCGAGCTGGCGCAGGAGCTGGGCCTGACGCCCGAGACACGCGTGGTGCTGGTCTACACCGGCATCGACGCCACGGACTTCGGCGGCGCGGCGCGTGCCTACTGGACGCTGAAGTCGCTTGGCGTGCGCCAGCTGTCGATCCTGAACGGCGGGCTGGCGGCCTGGAAGGCGGCCGGCCTGCCGGTCACGGACGAAGTCGCCACGGCACCGCACAGCAGCTGGCAGCCGCGCCTGGACTCGCAGTGGCTGGCGACGCGCGACGAGGTACTGGCCAGCCTGGAGCAGCCCGAAGTGCTGCGCATCGACGCCCGGCCAGGGCCCTATTTCCAGGGCCGCATCGCGCACGAGAATGCGCGCGCCCGTGGCACGCTGCCGGGCGCGGTGCACGCCGACAGCGAGGCTTTCTTCGAACTTGGCAGCGCCGAGCTGATGGACGCCGCCAGCCTGGAAGACGAGGCACAGGCCCTGCTGGGCGACCTCGATGCCGATGCCCCCATCATTGCCTTCTGCAACGCCGGTCACTGGTCGGCCACCGACTGGTTCGTGCTGTCCGAGGTGCTGGGTCGGCCGCACGTGCGCATGTATCCGGGCTCGATGATCGACTGGACGCGCGCGCCCGATCCGCTGCCGATGATCCACGAGCCCGACCGCTGGGACCAGCTGCGCTATGCGGCGCTGTCCTGGGCGCACCGCAACCTGGGAACCCGAGCCCCATGAACACGCTGGCCATGTCTCCCGATCCCACCGCGGCCACGCAGCCGCGCCAATGGCCCAAGCGCCTACCGCTGACGCTGGCGATCGCGCTGCTGGCCGGCTGGCTGGTGTGGTCGGTGTCGGCGCGCCAGGGTCTGCTGCTGCTGGTGGGCGTGGGCCTGGGCGCGGCGCTGGCCTCGCCGCGCTTCGGCTTCACCACCGGCTGGCGCAACCTGGTGGAAAGCCGCGACCCGGCGGGCGTCTATGGCCAGATCATCCTGATCGGCCTGCTGGCCGCGCTGTCGATCCCGATGCTGGCGGCATTCCCGGAGACCACGGCCGCCCTCGGCCCGCTGTCGATCAGCCTGCTGCTGGGCGCCTTCGTGTTCGGCGCCGCGATGCAGATCGCCGACGGCTGCGGCTCGGGCACGCTCTACAAGGCCGGGCTCGGCATCCCGCTGAACATGGCGATCCTGCCGATGTTCATCGTCGGCAGCTTCCTCGGCTCGGCGCACCTGAACGACTGGCTGGCGCTGGGTGCGCTGGAGCCGGTCGGCCTGGTGAGCGAACTGGGCGCCGGCTGGGCGCTGGGGCTGACGCTGGCGGGCCTGCTGGCGGTCACGCTGGTCATCGGCTGGTGGAGCGGCCAGGGCTTCAAGCTGCGCCGCATCCCGCGGCGCTGGCTCTGGGGTGCGGTGGCACTGGCCCTGCTGGCGGCGCTGAACCTGCTGATCGCCGGCCAGCCCTGGGGCATCGTCTACGGCTTCGGCCTCTGGGGCGCCAAGGCGGCAACCTCGCTGGGTCTGTTCGACCCGGGCGCCAATGCCTTCTGGAGCGACCCGGGCCACGCCGAGCGGCTGCGCCAGACGCTGCTGCTGGACGTCACCAGCATCACCAACATCGGCATCCTGGCCGGCGCGCTGTGGGTGGCGCCGCGCCGGCCGGCCGGCAGCGATGCGGTGTCGGGCCGGCAGTGGCTCGCCGGCCTGGTGGCGGGCTTTCTGCTGGGCTACAGCTCGCGCCTGGCCTTCGGCTGCAACGTGGGCGCCATGGTGAGCGGCATCAGCACTGGCAGCCTGCACGGCTGGCTGTGGGTGCCGCTGGCCTTCCTGGGCTCGCTGGTGGGCCTGCGCGTGCGTCACCGCCTGGCCGGAGCAAAGCAATGAGCTGGAACACCCCGCAAACGCGGCGCTGGCTGTTCTGGCTGGCCGCAATCGCCTTCGTGGTCTGGGACTTCGCCAGCTCGGCGCCGGTAAACCTGCGCCTGGAGCCGCCCATGATCACGGCTGGCTCGGGCGTGCCCGCCACCGGTGGCCACTGCGCCATGCCCAAGTAGCCGGGCGCGCACGGCCAGGACGGGCCAGGCGGCACAATCGGGGCGTCATGCCCCAGTCGCACCCCACCGGATCACGGCCATGAAGTCACGCCCATCCCTTGCCGCGCTGGCCTGCGCCTGCCTGCTCGCCGCCGGCTGCGCCAGCACCACCAGCGGCAGCGTCGCCACCGGCGGCAAAGGCCGCTCGCAGCTGCTGCTGGTGTCCTCCGAACAGGTGATGCAGCAGTCGCTGCAGTATTACGACGAGCAGAACCGCGAGGCGCGCGCCAAGGGCCAGCTCGTCACCAGCGGCGCCGAGTGGAGCCGCGTCAACGCCGTCATGCAGCGCCTGGTGCCCCAGGTGGCGGTGTTCCGGCCCGACGCGGCGCGCTGGCCGTGGCAGCTGGTGCTGATCAACGAGGACACGGTCAACGCCCACGTCATGGCGGGCGGCAAGATCACC
>CAYRHV010000184.1:0-3475 GCA_964424045.1 uncultured Ottowia sp.
ACCGCGCTGCGCACCGCCCCTTCCAGGGTCGCCGGGTAGGGGCCGTCGACATAGTCACCGCAGGCCAGCAGGCCGGGCGCGATCGCCGTCGCTGGCCGCTGCAGGCCGGCGCTGCAGGCAAAGGTGGCGCGTCGCTCGGTCACCGTCAGCAGGGGTTGCACGACCAGCCCGAGCTGTTCGCGCGCCTGCGCCACCACGGCGGCCTGCAGGGCGGCGCGCTCGCCGCGGCTGTCGCTGATGACGAAGGCCAGCAGGCCGGTGCGTGCGCCCGTGGCGGCAATGGCATCGCGCTCGAACACGAACTGGGCCGGCGCCGCGTTGCTGCTGCGCAGGGCCAGCATCGGGGCTGCCAGCAGGTGGCGCGAGCCGGGGCGTGCCGCGGCCTGCGCGTAGACCGTGGTGATCGGGCGATGCGCCAGACTGGCCGCCTGGGCACTCCAGCGGGTCATCCGGGTCGCGACGGGCGCCGGCGCGCTGGCCGCCGACTGTGCCACCAGCTGCGCGGCGTGTGGTGCCGCGGTGGCGCAGAGCACGCGGTCGAAGGCCTGGCCCTCGACCTGCCAGTGCGGTGCCTGCCATTGCAGCGCGGCCACGCGCACGCCCAGGTGCACCGGGGCGCCGCGGTCGGCCAGCCAGCGCAGGGCGGGCTGCGGCAGCAGGGCGCCCAGGTCGACCCGCGGCAGCAGCAGGTCCGAGCTGCCGCGGCCACCCAGCAGGGCGTCGCGCAGCACGCGCAGGAACACGGCGCCGCTGGCCTGGTCGATCGGGGTGTTCAGCGCCGCCACGCACAGCGGCTCGATGAATTCGCGCACCAGCCGCTGCGGCAGGTCGGTGGCCAGCATCGCCACCGTGGTCTGCGGCGCGCAGGCAAAGTCGGCGTGCCGCCAGCCCAGGGCCGCCTGCAGCAGGGCCAGGCGTTCGGGCCAGCGCCAACCGCGCGCGCGCAACATGCCCCAGGCCGCGTTCCAGGGCGGCGGCCAGTCGGGCAGGTGCAGGCCGCTGCCGTCGGCAAACCGGAGCGCCAGCGGCTGGCGCAGCAGCACGGCATCCGGGTCCAGGCCCAGCGTCCGCATCAGCCGCAGCGATTCGTCGTACGCGCCGATCAGGATGTGCTGGCCGTTGTCCACCGTGGCCGCGCCGCCTTCGGGCAGCGCCAGCTCCAGCGCCCGGGCCCGGCCGCCGGCCTGGCGCGCCGCCTCGAACACCGTCACCGCATGGCCGGCGCGCACCGCCTCCACCGCCGCCGCCAGTCCGGCCCAGCCGGCGCCAATGATTGCCACGTCAAGTCTCATGAACCCGGTTCTCGCGTGCCGGACGCCCGGCAGTGGCGGCCAGCGCGGACGGATTTGTCACTGATCCGGCTGGTTTTCTGCCGCCGAGCCACCGACACAATGCCCCGGATCAAGGGAACGATGGCAGACGGACGTTGACCCGCGGGACCTCAAAGGCACCGGACCCACAGGGTCGCGCCAAGCAGACGCTTGTCGGTCGGAATTGCTGTTTTGTGTGTCAAAAACCACAATCGGTAGTCAATCAAATGGTTACAATCGTCCACGTATTTGATGCGCTTGCAACTGGAAACCGTCTAACTTGCTCGAGGGAGTTACTTGATGAAATACATGCATCGCGTTCAGGCTGTGTCCATTGTTGGTGCGATGGCCTTGGGTTTGGCAGCCTGTGGTGGAAGCGACGATCCGGAGCCGGTGTATCCGCCTCGTGCGGCATCCTATACGCTGCCAAAAATCGTGGGTGCTGCAGGCTTGGAAGTGCCCGCTTTGTTTGCGGAAGTCGGGGAAGACCAGCGCGCGATTCTGGCAGCGGAAGTGACCCGGGCTTCGGGTACGGGTTTGTTCCTGTGTGAACTTATGCACGACGAAGGAGAAGCCTCGTGGCGTCTCGTGGTAACGCCGCAAACCCACGGGGAAATGCTGCAGGATCAGTGCGTGGTTGTGGCCGACACCAGAACCGGTGAGTTGACGGTCACGATCGATGGGCTGATCGATACTATGGAGCCACGTGCCGACAGTCCGGCACCAGTCGACGGGGGCACAACGGGGACGGCAGGCAGTGTTTTGCTTCGGGACGTGATCAGCGCTTCCGACTCCCTTCCGGTGCGCACATGGGTTGAGACGGGTTATGGGCTGCCGATTGGTGTCTCCTATGACGCAGCGACGGGACGGGTATCCTGGGCCAAGTCCGTGCCAGACACATTCACCTTGACTGTCAATATCGCCGATGAGGCAGATAACGTGTCCCAGGTGCTGCTCGTCGTGGAGCGCAACGGCATCACGTTTCCTGGTTGATTCGACAGTTACGCGAGTGGGCGTTGTCAGGATAATACCCAGGCCTCTTTCCCGATAGAGGCTACGCTACCAGCGACGGTTGGGGAGCGCGCCAGCTGTTGCTGGTCAGAATCGTCCCAGCGCCTGCATTTTCCAGGCCAGCCAGAACTTGCGCAGCGGCGTCAGCGCGATGCGCTGGTGCAGCACCTGGAAGCGCGCGGCTTCGATCTCGCGCAACAGGGTGCGGTAGATGCTGGCCATCATCAGGCCCGGCTTCTGGTTGCGCCGGTCGGCTGCCGGCAGCAGGGCCAGGGCCTCGTCGTAAAGCGCGTGCGCGCGCTCGGCCTGGAAGCGCATCAGCGTCTCGAAGCGCCCCGAGTAGTCGCCGCGGATCAGTTCCTCGGCCGTCACCTCGAAGCGCCGCAGGTCCTCCACCGGCAGGTAGATGCGGTCGCGCCGCGCGTCCTCGCCGACGTCGCGGATGATGTTGGTGAGCTGGAAGGCCAGCCCCAGCTTGTGCGCATAGGCCACGGTCTCCGGGACCTGCTGGCCGAAGATGCGCGCCGACACCTCGCCCACCACGCCGGCCACCAGGTGGCAGTAGCGCGCGAGCTCGGCGAAGTCGAGGTAGCGCGTGCGCGTCAGGTCCATCTGGCAGCCCTCGATCACCGCCTGCAACTGCGCCGCTTCGATGCCGAAGTCGGCGGCGTGCGGCATCAGCGCCCGCAGCGCCGGGTGCGTCGGCCGGCCGGCGAAGCTGCGCTCGACCTCATCGTGCCACCAGGCCAGCTTGGATGCGGCGACGCCGCGGTCGTGCACCTCGTCGACCACGTCGTCGACCTCGCGGCAGAAGGCGTAGAAGGCCGTAATGGCGGCGCGCCGCGGCGGCGGCAGGAACAGGAAGGCGTAGTAGAAACTGCTGCCCGAGGCGGCGGCCTTCTGCTGGACGTAGCTTTCCGGGGTGGTGGTCACGCGGGCGATTGTCCCATTCGCCCGCGAGCCGGTCGGACTGCGGGCGCTCACATGCGCAGCGCGCGCCACAGCAGGCGCGGCGCGTCGGCGCGCTGCAGGCGCGGTCGCTGCTGCAGCACGCGCGGTCCCAGCGCCTCGACCTTGTCGAGCACGCCCAGCCCGCCCTGGACCACGGCACGCAGCTCCCAGCCGGCGCGGCCCGGCACCCGGTGCACCAGCGG
>CAYRHV010000184.1:3575-4944 GCA_964424045.1 uncultured Ottowia sp.
GACGCCGTGGAGCTGCAGCAGCAGGCGCCCGACCGGGTTCGCCGAGCGGCGGCAGTAGTCCATCAGCGCCGCCAGATCGGGGCAGGTGGCGCCGGCCGCGCTCTGGCGCACGTCCTGGACAAAGGCGGACAGCAGGTCGTCGAACGGCTGGCGCGGCAGCGCGAAGCGCTGCATCTGCTCGGCCAGCGGTTCGAACACGGCGCGCCAGCGCCCCGAGCCCGGTTGCAGCGCGGCGGCGGCGGCCAGGTCGGCGCGGTAGGCGGCGAGGTCGGCCAGGCGCTGCCCGGGGCTGGCGTCGCCCTCGTCGGCGATGTCGTCGGCCGTGCGGGCAAAGTGGTAAATCGCGGCGATCGGCGCACGCAGCCGCCGCGGGCACAGCCACGAGGCCACGGGGAAGTTCTCGTAGTGCGCGATCGGCGCGGGCGGGGCGTTCATCGTCGGGCTCGGGGCGCGGGTCCGTCTCCGCGCGCGGCAGCAGCGTGCAAGTGCAATTCCGGCAGCAAGGTAAAATGCCGAGTTTGCCGCATTTCAAGGTGGGCGGCCGTGCCTGGCCGGCCGATTGCCCGCCTCGTCGAAACAACCGTCGCGCGGGTGGCGAAATTGGTAGACGCACCAGGTTTAGGTCCTGACGCCCGCCAAGGGTGTGGGGGTTCGAGTCCCCCCCCGCGCACCACACCAGACAGCAAGCACACTGACAGAGAGAACACCATGGCCGTGAACGTCGAAACCCTGGAGAAACTCGAGCGCAAGATGACGCTGACCCTGCCCGTGGAAGCCATCCAGAACGAGGTCAATGCCCGCCTGCGCAAGCTGGCGCGTACCCTGCGCATGGACGGCTTCCGGCCCGGCAAGGTGCCGGTCAGCGTGGTGGCGCAGCGCTATGGCCCCTCGGTGCAGTTCGAGGTCATGAACGACAAGGTCGGCGAGGCCTTCTTCAGCGCTGCCGGCGAGGCCGAACTGCGCGTCGCCGGCCAGCCCCGGATCACCGAGAAGGACGGCGCGCCCGAAGGGCAGCTCGCCTTCGATGCCGTGTTCGAGGTCTTCCCCGAGGTGCAGATCGGCGACCTGGCCACGGCCGAGATCGAGAAGATCAGCGCCGAGGTCACCGACGCGGCGATCGAGCGCACGCTGGAGATCCTGCGCAAGCAGCGCCGCACCTTCGCCCAGCGCGCCAAGGAGGCACCGGTGGAGGACGGCGACCGCGTCACGGTCGATTTTGCCGGCAAGATCGACGGCGAGCCGTTCGAGGGCGGCCAGGCCGAGGACTTCCAGTTCATCGTCGCCGAGGGCCAGATGCTGCCCGAGTTCGAGCAGGCCGTGCGCGGCATGAAGCTGGGCGAGAGCAAGACCTTCCCGCTGGCCTTCCCCG
>CAYRHV010000185.1:0-2485 GCA_964424045.1 uncultured Ottowia sp.
AGGCGCAGGCGCGCTTCCTGCGCGAGGTGATCGCCCCGGCCATCACGCCGCAGGCACGTGCGCTGGTGCGCGAGCACCAGCAGGCTGGCGACACGGTGGTCATCGTCACCGCCACCAACGAGTTCGTGACGCGGCCGATCGCACAGGCCTTCGGCATCGACGAGCTGATCGCGATCGAACTGGCGCGCGGCCCCGGTGGCTGGATCACGGGCGAGATCCAGGGCACGCCCTCGTTTCGCGAAGGCAAGGTGCAGCGTGTGGGCGACTGGCTGGCGGCGCGTGGCCTGGGCTGGGACGGGGCCTGCATCACCTTTTATTCCGACTCCATGAACGACCTGCCGCTGCTCGAGCGCGCCCAGCAGCCGGTGGCGACCAACCCGAGCCCGCCGCTGCGCGCGCTGGCGCGGGAGCGGGGCTGGCGCATTCTCGATCTCTTCGAACGGACGGCATGATCAAGACCTTCATCGATCGCATCATCGGCAAGACGCGCGGCAACAGCGGGCGCAAGGCCTTCGGCAAGCGCGTCGAGCACGGCCCGCAGGCGCACGGCATCAACCCGACGCTGGTCGACGAGCGCGCCACCACCGTGGTGCGCACGCTCAAGGAAGCCGGACACGAGGCCTACATCGTCGGCGGCGCGGTGCGCGACCTGCTGCTGGGCCTCAAGCCCAAGGACTTCGACGTCGCCACCAGCGCCACGCCGGAGCAGGTCAAGACCCTGTTCCGGCGCGCCTTCATCATCGGGCGGCGTTTTCGCATCGTGCACGTGGTGTTCGGCCGTGGACGCGAGCACGAGGTGATCGAGGTCTCCACCTTCCGGGCCTACCTCGACCATGAGGCCGCCGAGCACGTGAACGGCAACGAGCGCACCAGCCGGCGCGAGCTGGCGGGCCTGAAGCACGCCGTCGACGCCCACGGCCGGGTGCTGCGCGACAACGTCTGGGGTCCGCAGGAGGAGGACGCGGCGCGGCGCGACTTCACCATCAACGCCATGTACTACGACCCCGAGACGCGCACCGTGGTCGACTACCACAACGGCATGGCCGACGTGGGCAAGAAGCTGATTCGCATGATCGGCGATGCCGCCACGCGCTACCGCGAGGATCCGGTGCGCGTGATCCGTGCCGTGCGCTTCGGCGCCAAGCTCTCGCACCTGGGCTTCCGGCTCGAGCCGAAGACCGCCCGGCCGCTGGCCGAGGCCAAGACCTGGCTCGCCGACGTGCCGCAAAGCCGCCTGTTCGACGAGATGCTCAAGCTGCTGCAGACCGGCCATGCCCTGGCCAGCATCGAGCAGTTGCGCAAGCTCGGCCTGGCCAGCGGCATCTACCCGCTGCTCGACCAGGTGGTCGAGCGTGCCGACCAGCCCTTCGTCAAGGCGGCGCTGCAGGACACCGACCGGCGCGTCGGCGAGGGCAAGCCGGTGGCGCCCTCGTTCCTGCTCGCCTGCGTGCTGTGGCAGGACGTGCTGGCCGGCTGGCGCGCGCGCCTGGAGCGCCGGGAGCACGTGTTCCCGGCCCTGCAGGACGCCATCGACGAGGTCTTCGAGGCCCGCATCGGCGAGGTCTCCGGCCGCGGCAAGCTGGGCTCGGACATGCGCGAGATCTGGATGATGCAGCCGCGCTTCGAGCGCCGCAGCGGCAACTCGCCGCTGACCCTGGTCGAGCAGATCCGCTTTCGAGCCGGTTTCGATTTCCTGCGCCTGCGCGCCGACGTCGGCGAGATCGAGGAGGAACTGGTCGACTGGTGGCAGGCCTTCAGCCAGGCCGACGAGACGGTGCGCGAGGACATGCTGCACCAGCTGCGGGCCGAGCAGCAGCGGGCCCGGCGTGCGGCGCGCGCCGCTGCTCCCGAGGCCCGGCCCGCAGGCCGGGACGCGGCATCGACCGATGAAGCCGGCCCGGCCGCCGCAGAGCAGGCGCCGGCCAAGAAGCGGCGCCGGCGGCGGCGCAAGCCGGCCGCGGGCTCGCAAGCCGACCCGGGGCCGAACAAGCCGGCGTCCGACGCAGCCTGAGCGGGCGCTTCAGCGCTGTTGATTCGCCCCGCCCGGTCACGCTGCCCGATCATGGAAGGCCTGCGACCCTGGGTCACCGCCTATGTCGGACTGGGCGCCAACCTCGGCGATGCCGAGGCCGCGGTGCGGGGCGCGTTGCGGTCCCTGTCCGGCATCCAGGACACCTGCGTCACGGGGGCCTCGCGCCTCTATCGCAGCGCGCCGGTGGATGCCGCCGGTCCCGACTTCATCAATGCCGTGGCCGCGTTGCAGACGCGCCTGAGCGCCCCGGCGCTGCTGGCGGCGCTGCGCGCGCTGGAGCAGGCCGCCGGACGCGAGCGCCCGTACCGCAACGCGCCGCGCACGCTGGATCTCGACCTGCTGCTGTATGGCGAGGGGCGCATCGACAGTCCCGGCCTGACCGTGCCGCACCCGCGCCTGGCCGGGCGCGCCTTCGTGCTGCGGCCGCTGGCGGAGCTCGCGCCGACGCGCGTC
>CAYRHV010000185.1:2585-4920 GCA_964424045.1 uncultured Ottowia sp.
TCGGCGCCCAACCGATACTCCCGCGCACGTTCGTTCGCTCACGACTCAAACCAGTCCCTGCCACATGCTGTTCAGCAAGCTGCTGCCCAAGGAGGGCAATTTTTTTGAGCTCTTCAATCAGCACGCGGACCGCATCGTGGAGGCGGCACAGGCGTTCGACCAGCTGGTGGAGCACTACGGCGATCCGCTGCTGCGCGAAAAATACAACAGCGAGGTGGACCAGGCCGAACGTGCCGCCGACCGCGTCACGCACGAGGTCAACCGGCTCATCCACACCACCTTCATCACGCCGATCGATCGTGAGCAGATTCACGGGCTGATCAACATCATGGACGACGTGGCCGACCTGCTGCAGGACTCGGCCGAGACCATGTCGCTCTACGACGTGCAGCACATGACCGACGAGATCCGGCGCCTGACCGACCTGTGCGTCAAGTGCTGCGAGCGTGTGCAGGCGGCGGTGCGCCTGCTGGCCCGCATCGGCGAGCCCAAGGTGGCCGACGAGGCGTTGCAGATCTGCGAAGAGATCGACGAGCTGGAAGCCGACGCCGACCGCGTGATGCGCAGTGCCATGAGCTGGCTGTTTCGCCACGAGCCCGACGTGCGCGAGCTGATCAAGCTGCGCGCCATCTACGAGCTGCTGGAGCTGATCACCGACCGCTGCGAGGACGTGGCGAACCAGATCGAAGGCATCGTCCTGGAAAACTCCTGAACCGGACCGGGTCAGTCAAAGCCTTCATCTGATCATGGAAGTCGCACAGACCGCGTTTTGGGTCGTCGTGATGCTGGTCGCGCTGGCGCTGGTGTTCGACTTCATGAACGGCTTCCACGACGCCGCGAACTCGATCGCGACCGTGGTCTCCACCGGCGTGCTGCGGCCTTCGCAGGCGGTGCTGTTCGCCGCCTTCTTCAACGTCGCGGCGATCTTCGTCTTCCACCTCAGCGTGGCGGCGATGGTCGGCAAGGGCATCGTCGATTCTGGTGTGGTCGACACGCACGTGGTGTTCGGCGCGCTCGTGGGCGCCATCACCTGGAACGTGGTGACCTGGTACTACGGCATTCCCAGCAGCTCCTCGCATGCGCTGATCGGCGGCATCGTCGGCGCCGCCACGGCCAAGGCCGGCACCGACGTGCTGCTGGTCGGCGGCATCATGAAGATCGTCGCCTTCATCTTCGTTTCGCCTTTCCTCGGCTACGTCCTGGGCTCACTGATCATGGTGCTGGTGGCCTGGATCTTCCGGCGCGTGCGGCCGCTGCGCGTGGAGCGCTGGTTTCGCCGCGGCCAGCTGCTGTCGGCCGGCGCCTACAGCCTGGGGCACGGCGGCAACGACGCGCAGAAGACGATCGGCATCATCTGGATGCTGCTGATCGCCACCGGTCACAGCGGCGCCGGCGAGGGCACGCCACCGACCTGGGTGATCGTCAGCTGCTACCTGGCGATCGGCCTGGGGACGATGTTCGGCGGCTGGCGCATCGTGCGCACCATGGGTCAGAAGATCACCAAGCTGAAGCCGATCGGCGGCTTCTGCGCCGAGACCGGCGGGGCGCTGACGTTGTTCCTCGCGTCAGCGCTCGGTATTCCGGTCTCGACCACCCACACCATCACCGGGGCGATCGTCGGCGTCGGCTCGGTGCAGCGGGCCTCGGCGGTGCGCTGGGGCGTGGCCGGCAACATCATCTGGGCCTGGATCCTGACCATTCCGGCCAGCGCCTTCGTCGCGGCGCTGGCCTACTGGGTCAGCCAGCTGCTTTATTGATCGCCGGCCGGCAGGGGGTCGTCCTGCGGCTGCGAGATCTTGCGGCCTTCCTCGATCTGGTATTCGTAGTAGCGCTGGAAGCTGAAGGCGATGGTTGCCATCAGCACCGTCGTGCCGATCAGCAGCGAGCCGGCCGTGCCCGTCACCGTGAGCCAGTTGGTGCGGCCGGGCAGGGCGTCCGCCGCGGCCTGCGGGTTGAAGCGCGCATTCCATCGCTCCGGCGTCATCAGCCCGTAGATGATGGCGGTCAGCGCGCAGGCGGCAAAGGTGAAGCCCAGCAGCGGGATCAGCAGCCAGCTCCACTGGTCGTCCTGCCCGTACTGCTGCACGCGCTCGATGCCGTAGATGCCCAGGGCGGTCGGGATCGGCAGCAGCCAGCCCAGCCAGTCGCCCAGGCCCCTGAGGTAGAAGCGGTGCAGGCCCAGCGGGCCGCCGAGGAAGGCCAGCCAGGTGGCGATCGTCTTGTTTCTGGTACGCATCGAATCCGTGTTCCTGCAACTCGCGCCTTGTGAGCCAGGGCGCGCGACAGCTATAATCATAGGCTTTTCGATGTGTCGCTGGCCGGGTGGCCATGTCGC
>CAYRHV010000186.1:0-4916 GCA_964424045.1 uncultured Ottowia sp.
CCGGGATGCGCTCGCGCGCCGGCCCGTGGACGCGGGCCCCGGTGGCCTGGCGCAGGCGCGCGACGCCGCCGGTGTGATCGCCGTGGTGGTGGGTGACTAGAATGCCGCGCAGTGTCAGGCCCAGGCGCGCGAGCGCGGCCTCGACCGGCGCGGCGTCTCCCGGGTCGACCACCAGCGCGTCGTTTTCATCGTGCAGCAACCACAGGTAGTTGTCGTTGAAGGCCGGCAGCGGTATCAGTTTCATCACGAGCGAATTCTATTCACAGCGGCCCCTTCCGATGAGCGGATTGCATGACTGGTTCCAGACCCCGCCCGGCCAGGTGGCCCTGGCCTGGGAGCGCCAGCAGCTGGACGCGGCGCTGGCCGACGTGTTCGGCTATCACGCGCTGCAGCTCGGGCTGGCGGATCTGGATGCGCTGGCCGCGAATCGCATGCCGCATCGCTGGCTGGCGCGCCTGGGGCCGCCGATGCCCGACCTGACGGTGCCGCGCACCGCGCTGGTGACCGCCAGCACGGCGCTGCCGTTCCCCGAGGCCAGCCTGGACCTCGTGGTGCTGGCGCACACGCTGGAGTTCAGCGCCGATCCTCACGCCTGCCTGCGCGAGGTGCAGCGCGTGCTGGTGCACGAGGGGCGGGTGGCGATCACCGGGTTCAACCCGATCAGCCTGTGGGGCGGGCGCCAGCGGCGCGCGCGCTGGCTGCGCCGCCTGGGTGGCGGGCGGCTCTACCTGCCGGACGTGGGCGAGTTCATCACCCCCTGGCGCCTGCGCGACTGGCTGCGGCTGCTGGAGTTCGAGCTCGAGTCCAGCGCCTATGGCTGTTACCAGCCGGCGGTGCGTGGCGCGCGCGCGCTGGCGCGCTTCGGCTGGCTGGAGCGCCTGGGCCGGCGCTGGTGGCCGATCCTGGGCGCCACCTATTGCCTGGTCGCAGTCAAGCGGGCGCACGGCATGCGGCTGATCGGCGCCACCTGGAAGAAGCAGGCCGCCGCGGTCACGGTTCCGGCGTCGCTGGCCAGCCGGACCGCGCCGGCCCCGAATCAGACGGAAAAGCGACTTGAATCACGTTGAGATCTACACCGACGGCGCCTGCAAGGGCAATCCCGGTCCGGGCGGCTGGGGCGTGCTGCTGCGCGCTCCGGGGCACGAGAAGGAGCTCTTCGGCGGCGAGGCGCTCACCACCAACAACCGCATGGAGCTGACTGCGGTGATCGAGGCCCTGTCGGCGCTGCGCCAGCCGTGCGAGGTCGACCTCTACCTGGACAGCCAGTACGTGCGCCAGGGCATCACGCAATGGATCGCCAGCTGGAAGGCGCGCGGCTGGCGCACCGCGGGCGGCCAGCCGGTCAAGAACATCGACCTCTGGCAGCGCCTGGACCAGCTCGTGCAGGAGCGCGGCCACCGGATCCGCTGGCACTGGGTGCGTGGCCATGCCGGCCATCCGGGCAACGAGCGGGCCGACGCGCTGGCGAACCGGGGCGTGCCGGCTTGAAGCACGCAAAAGCCCGGAAGCCGGGGATTTTTTGTAAAGCCTGAGTGAAGTTGCCCGTTTTGTCGCGATTGCGGTGCGCAAGAGCAGCGGGAGCCGCTAAATTACAAGGTTTGCTCACGTCGGCTTACAAATTCATGCCGTTTCCTGGTTTTCTTTCCGCTCGTCATCGACGGCCCCTCGGGCATGGCTAGGCGATCGCTGGTTCCCGTCATCGCGCTGGCCGTGCTGGTCGCGCTGGCGGCGGCGGCCTGGTGGTGGCAGCGCGGCGGCGTGCCGAGCCTGGCGACCGGAGCGGCCGGCGGGGCGCCGGCGGCGGCCACCGGCGACGGCGCGAGCCTGCCCGTGGTCGAGGTGGCGTCGGCGCGCGCGATGACGCTGAGCGATGCCGCCAGCGCCGTCGGCAGCCTGCAGTCGCGCCAGGGCGTGGTGCTGCGGCCCGAGGTGGCCGGACGCATCACCCGGCTTGACTTCCGCGATGGCGAGCGTGTGCGCCGAGGCCAGCTGCTGGTGCAGCTCGACGACCGGCTGGCGCTGGCGCAGGTGCAGCAGAACCGTGCCGAACTCGGCATTGCCGAGTCCAACCACCGGCGCAACGTCGACCTGGCCGGCCAGGGCTTCATCAGCGCGCGCGCCGTCGACGAGAGCCAGGCCGCGCTGGCCGTGGCACGCGCCAAGCTGGAGCTGGCCGAGGCCAGCGCGGCGCGCCTGCGCATCCTGGCGCCGTTCACCGGCGTGGCCGGGATCCGCAACGTGCACGTGGGCGACGTGCTGCAGGCGGGTGCCGAGATCGTGCACCTGGAAGACCTGGACGCGATGCTGCTGGACTTTCGCCTGCCCGAGCGCTACCAGGGCCGGGTGCAGCGCGGCCAGATCAGTCAGGTCACGCTGGACGCCCTGCCGGGCCATGTGTTCGAGGCCGTGATCGACGCCATCGACCCGCTGATCGACGCCCAGGGGCGCAGCATCGGGGTGCGCGCCTGCCTGGACAACCGCGAGGGCCTGCTGCGGCCCGGCATGTTCGCGCGCGTGGAGACGAATTTTGGCGAGCGGGCCGGCGCCGTGATGGTGCCCGAGGAGGCGGTGCTGTCGCAGGGCGGCAACCTGAACATCTATCGGCTGCAGGGTGCGTCGGCACCGGGCGAGGAGGGCGAGGCGGTGCGCGTCGAAGTCCGGCTCGGGGTGCGCCTGGCCGGCTGGGTCGAGGTGCTCAGCGGCATCGCGGCCACCGACCGGGTCGTGAGCGCGGGCCAGCAGCGCCTGACCACGCCCGTGGCGCGGGTGCGTCTGAGCACTGCGCCCGAGATCGCGACCGATGTTGCGCCCGACGCTGCGGCGCCCGCCGAGGCGGTCGCCGGGCCGGAGGCTTCCGTACCCGCCCCGTCGGCACTGCAGTGGCACCGCCTGCCGGCCGGCGCCAACCCCTGCGCATTGCCGGGCCGGGCATGAGGAGCCGCGTCGTGCCGGACCCGGGGCTCGCGAGAGCCCAGGCGGCTTTGCGGCGCTGAACGGCTCGAAGGACGAACCAGGCCATGCAGCTGTCCGAGATCTCGATTCGCCGCCCGGTGCTGGCCACCGTGCTGTCGCTGCTGATCGTGCTGATCGGCGCCGTCAGCTACACGCGCCTGTCGGTGCGTGAATACCCCAAGATCGACGAGCCGGTGGTCACGGTCAGCGTGCGCTATGTCGGCGCCTCGGCCGAGGTGATCGAGTCGCAGGTGACCAAGCCGCTGGAGGACTCGATCGCCGGCATCGACGCGGTGGATGTGCTGACCTCCATCAGCCGGCCCGAGCAGGCGCAGATCAGCGTGCGCTTCCGGCTCGAGAAGGATGCCGACACGGCCGCGGCCGAGGTGCGCGACCGCGTCTCGCGCGTGCGCAACAAGCTGCCGCAGGAGATCGACGAGCCGGTCATCGCCAAGGTCGAGGCCGACGCCTTTCCGGTGATCTGGCTCTCGTTCTCCAGCGACACGCGCTCGCGCCTGGAGATCAACGACCTGGTCAACCGCATCGCCAAGGCACGCCTGCAGACCGTCAGCGGCGTCGCCGACGTGCGCATCTTCGGCGAGCGCAAATACGCCATGCGCATCTGGCTCGACGCCGAACGCATGGCCGCCTATGGCCTGACCACGCAGGACGTGGAAGACGCCGTGCGGCGCAGCAACCTGGAGCTGCCGGCGGGCCGCATCGAGTCGCTGCAGCGCGAGTTTTCCGTCACCTCGCAGACCGACCTGGTGACGCCGGCACAGTTCGCCGCCGTGGTGGTGCGCACCGTGAACGGCTTTCCGGTGCGGCTGGCGGACGTCGCGCGCGTCGAGGAGGGCCCGGCCGACGAGCGCAGCGTGGTGCGCCTGAATGGCCAGCCCTCGATCTCGGCCGGCGTCATCCGCCAGGCCACGGCCAATCCGCTGGAGCTGGCCAAGGGCGTGCGCGAGATGCTGCCGCGCCTGGCCGAGGACCTGCCGGCCGACGTGAAGATCGACATCGCCAACGACAACTCGGTGTTCATCGACCGCGCGGTCAAGAGCGTCTACACGACGATTGCCGAGGCGATCGGGCTGGTGGCGCTGGTGATCTTCCTGTTCCTGCGCACGCTGCGCGCCTCGATCATTCCGATCGTCACCATCCCGGTGGCACTGATCGGCTCCTTCGGGCTGATGTCGCTGGCCGGCTTTTCCATCAACACGCTGACCCTGCTGGCGCTGGTGCTGGCGATCGGACTGGTGGTGGACGACGCCATCGTCATGCTGGAGAACGTCTACCGCCACATCGAGGAGGGCATGGCGCCGTTTGCCGCCGCCATCCACGGCGCGCGCGAGATCAGCTTCGCCATCATCGCCATGACGCTGACGCTGGCGGCGGTCTACGCGCCGCTGGCGTTCACGCCCGGGCGCACCGGCCGGCTGTTCATCGAATTCGCGCTGGCGCTGGCCGGCGCCGTGGTGGTGTCGGGCTTCGTGGCGCTCACGCTCACGCCCATGCTGTGCTCCAAGCTGCTGCGCCACAACCCGAAGCCGGGCCTGTTCGACCGCAGCATGGAGCGCGCGCTCACCAGCCTGGCGGCGGGCTACGGGCGCCTGCTGGCGCGCGTGCTGGACGGCTGGCGCTGGCTGGTGCTGCTGGGCATGGTGGCCTGCGCCGTGGCCATCGTCTGGCTCTACCCGAACATGCGCCAGGAGCTGTCGCCGCTGGAGGACCGCGGCGTGATCCTGGCCAGCATCAACGCGCCGGATGGCTCGACGCTGGACTACACCGATCGCTACGCGCGCCAGATCGAGGCCATCGGCCAGCAGTATCCGGAGTTCGACCGCATCTTCGCCAGCGTCGGCAACCCGTCCGTGTCGCAGGGCAGCGTGGTCTACCGCGCCGTGGACTGGAGCGAGCGCCAGCGCTCGACGCTGGAGATCGCGCGCGAGCTGCAGCCGAAGTTC
>CAYRHV010000187.1:0-4901 GCA_964424045.1 uncultured Ottowia sp.
GTCAAACTTCTACTGCCTCCCCGGCAGAGCCGGGGGGCCTCCCTTGGTAGCTAGACGACATCGAATCGATCGCCCGGCACCTGCTCGCCCGCTTCGCCGCCCTGCACGACAAGCACGTCACCGGATTCAGCGACCGGGCCCTGCTGGCACTGCGCAGCCATCCCTGGCCCGGCAACGTGCGGGAAATGGAAAACCTGATCGAACGCAGCGTCATTCTGGTCGCAGCCGGCGAGGCCATCGAGGCCGAGCACCTGTTCCCGGACGCGACCCAGCCGCCGGGTACCGCGCCAACGCACACGCTGGCACCCTCCGGTCGCCTGCGCGAGGTCCAGGCCCCGGCGCGCGACACCGACCTGATGGACCAGCTGCTGGCGAGTCGACTCGATCTGCCGGCACTGGAGCAGGCCCTGATCGAACAGGCGGTGGCACGCAGCGGCGGCAACCTCGCCGCGGCCGCGCGCGCGCTCGGCCTGACCCGTCCCCAGCTCTGCTATCGCCTCGGCAAGATCCGCGGCGAAACGCGATAGATCATGGCCAAGCGCTTTGCCCCCCTCACCCCGGACGACAACGGCTCCACCACCCGGACCCTGATCGAGCGCGCCTACGAGCAGCTGCGCGACGACATCGTCGACGGCCGCCTGGCACCCGACGAGAAACTGCGCGTCGAACACCTGAAGGCGCGCTACGGCGTCGGCGCCGGCACGCTGCGCGAGGCCATTACCCGCCTGGCAAGCGACGCCCTGGTGATCGCCGAGGGCCAGCGCGGCTTTCGGGTGGCGCCCATCGCGGCGGCCGACCTGGACGACCTGACGCGCCTGCGCATCCACATCGAGATCGACGCCCTGCGCCAGTCGATGCGTGCCGGCGGCACGGCGTGGCGCGAGCGTCTGCACGCCACCTACGCCGAGATGTCACTGCTCGAACAGCCCCTTCGGCCTGGCCACGCCAAGTCCTGGGAGGTGCTGAACACCGCCTTTCACGAGGCTTTGCTGGCTGGCCACGAATCGCCCTGGACGGTGCGCCTGCTGCGCATCCTCTCGCGCCAGAGCGAACGCTACCGGCGTTACGCCATCCAGCTGCCCGGCAGCCGGCGCGACGTGCACGCCGAGCACCGGGAAATCTACGAAAACGCCCTCAACGGCAACGAATTGCGGGCCGCGCTGGCGCTGGAAGAGCACATCCGCAGCACCGCCGACCTGGTGCGGCGCGCGCTGGAAAACGGACTCGGCGAGCACGGCGACGAAGCCCCTGCCGCGTCGCATCGAGCCGACCTGTCCACACCGGCCGAAGGCCCATCCGAACCGCCGGCCAGGGCCTGAGCCCGCGCCGGCCGTGGGCCCGGCGGCCCGCCTTCGGGCGTTGTCCAGATCCAGCCCCAGCGCGCAGGCCACGCACGGGGTTGCAGCGATCGCGCATCAACGCTGTCGATCACGTCCTTCGAGCCGGGCAGATCAGCCCGCTTCAGCGATGAAGTCGGCCACCAGGCGCGCAAAACGGGCCGAATGCTCGATCTGCGTCCAGTGGCCGCACTGTGGGTAGACATGCAGTTGCGCGCGCGGAATCAGGGTCGAGAGGCGAATCGAGTTGGACACCGGAATCACCTGATCCTCGCGGCCGTGCACGATCAGCGTTTCGTTCTCGATCCGGCGGATGTCCGCTTCGGCATTGACCTGCGCTTCGATGCAGCGCTGGCGCGGCGCCGGGAACATCTGTGCATAGGCTTCCTGCACGCCGGGGCGTATGCTGGCCTCGTAGCGCAACCTGGCCAGGTCGTCGCTGGCCAGCTTCTGGTTGTAGACGAACACGTCGAGCAGCTTGCGCATGTTCGCCACCGAGGGCGTGTAGCCCCAGACCGCATCCAGCCCGGGGGTCAGCTCGAAGTCGATGCCCGACGCCCCCATCAGCACCAGCCGGCGCACCCGCTGCGGATGGCGAATGGTCAGCGCCAGGGCCAGCGCGCCGCCAAAGGAATTGCCCACCAGATCGGCGCGCTCGACACCCAGCGCATCGAGCACCCCGATGGCGTGCCTGACCCACTCATCCATGGAATACACCTGACCTTCGGGCCGGTCGGTGTAGCCGAAGCCCACCATGTCGGGCGCGATCACGCGCGATGCCTGCGCCAGCGCAGGAATCACCAGGCGCCAGTTGGCCCAGGCCGAGACCCCGGGGCCGGAGCCGTGCAGCATCATCAAGGGGTGGCCCGACCCGACGTCGTGCACGTTGGTGCGAATGCCGTTCGCGATCACGGACTGGCCAATTTCAGGGTTGCTCATTTCAATCTCCAGGAGAGGTCATTGCGCGGCCCATGGGGCGGCCGCTCGGGAATCGTCGGAGGTCGATCCGGTGAACGCGCTCACGAACTCGGACACCGCTTCGCCACCCCGGCAGAAGATGCCGCGCCAGAGCTCGTCCACCATCCAGGTCGTGGCCGAACCCAAGCCCGGCACAGGTTTCCTTGTCTTTGTCGCCTGGACCGAAGCAGCGCAAGGTCAACACCCCTCCGAGAGTGACGGTGGCTCCGGTTCCCGGCCACGATTCGATGTCCACCGGGGTCAGCAGTCCCAGCGCCAGATGCACGCAAGGCGAGCCGGAGAACATGCGAGAGCGACTTCATCTTCTGCCTTGTTATCGATAATCATCAGTGCACCATGGTAAAGTATCTGATCGGAATCTGTCTGACGTACGCGTGAACGGGAGAGTTCCAGAAGAAAATTGACCCACAATCAGACTGAAAATGATGAATTGAGCGAAAACCTGGTCGTATTGCGCGATATCAAGATCCAGTGATGATTGCTTGACACCATGAAGCCATTGACGCTTAGGCTGGATTTTATCGATAATCTAGCATGACTATCGATTTCTATGTCATCTCGGGCCAGATCGCTCCGGCTGCCTCGAGCCCTGGCCGCGCAGCGGCCGCCCTGCAGCCCGGCGATCAACTGCGCCGCCTGGCCACCGGGACGAATCGAGCGCGCGTTTTTCGACACCGGGCGAGACGCGTGATCCCATGTCCATGCCATACGCGATCCGCATCGCGTGGTGCACGACACACGCAGCCTGGAGCCTGAGCAGCTGGGCCCTCGGCCACCGCCGCCCCTACATCAGACAGGATGCATTGCCATGGCCAAGAGAGCCTTCCCGCCCGACGATCCCGACCCCGCAACCGAAGCGATCCATGAACCGGTCGACGCAGCCCGCACCCTGATCGAGCGCGCCTACGTGCAATTGCGCGACGACATCGTGGAGGGTGTCCTGCGGCCCGGCGAGCGCCTGCGCATTGAACACATCAAGTCCCGCTACGGCGTGGGCGCCGGCACGATACGCGAGGCCATCACACGCCTGGCCAGCGACGACCTGGTGCAGGCCGAAGGGCAGCGTGGCTTTCGGGTGTCCGAACTCAGCATGGACGATCTGCGCGACCTCACCGAGCTGCGCATCCACATCGAGTTGAACGCCTTGCGCACCTCCATCCGCCGCGGCGGCGATGCCTGGCGCGACCGGGTCCACCAGGCTTTCAATCAGCTCGGCAGCGAAGAGCAACCGGTGCGCCCCGAAGGCAGAAAACGCTGGGAATTCCTCAACACCCGCTTCCACGAGACCCTGGTGTCGGGCTGCGAGTCGCCGCGAACGCTGCGCATCCTGCGGCAACTGGCACGCGCCGGCGAGCGCTACCGGCGCTTCACCATCAAGATGTCCGGCGATGAAAACCGCGACGTTCATGTGGAGCACCAGCTGATCTTCGATCTGGCCATGAACGGGCACGAAGCACGTGCCGCCCTGGCCCTCGAGGCTCACATCAGGACCACCACCGACATGCTCGAACACGCCTGTCGATCGGGCATGGACATCTTTCAGACCTTGTAGATCACACCCCTCCCGGAGCTTCACATGACACTCGAGATCGGCCTTGCAGGCACAGGAAAAATGGGCAGCGCGATGGCGCACAGGTTGCTGACCCAGGGCTTCACCGTCACGGTCTGGAACCGCACGCGCGAACGCTGCCTGCCGCTGCAGGAAGCGGGGGCCCGGGTCGCATCCAGTCCCGCCGAACTCAGCGCCTCATGCGACGTGGTCATTTCTTCGCTGACCAACGAAGAGGCCTTGAAGGCCGTCTATCAGCAGCCCGGCGGCCTGCTGGAGGGCTCCCCGAAATGCGGGTTGTTCATCGAGATGAGCACCGTCCGGCCCGCCACGCAAATCGAATTGGCGCGAACGGTCCGGTCCGCGGGCGCACGCTTCGTCGAATGTCCGGTGGGCGGCACCGTGGGACCCGCCAGGGAAGGCAGGCTGTTGGGGCTGGTGGGAGGCACGGCGGACGACGTGGAGCGCGCCAGGCCGGTGCTGGAGCAGTTGTGCCGCCGGCTGGCCCATGTGGGCGAGGTGGGCCACGCCGCAGCGATGAAACTTGCCATCAACCTGCCCCTGATCCTGTCCTGGCAGGCCCTGGGCGAGGCGCTGCTGCTGACCAGTGACAGCGGCATCGATCCCGCGCTGGTGGTCGATCTGCTCGCCGACTCATCCGGCGCAACCACCGCCCTGCGCGGGCGCAGCAACGTCCTGCTGAGTGCATTGGCCGGCGCCCAGGCACTGGGTGCCTACGACATCGACGCCATGAGGAAGGACCTGGACGCGATGCTGGACGAAGCCAGGGACAGGGGACTGGCGCTTCCGCTCACGCAAGAGGCCGCGCAGTGCTATGCGCGCAGTGCCGAATCCGGCTGGGGCGCCGTCGACGGGCTGGCGCAGGCCGCCTACTGGACCCGCTTCAGCAGCCCCGCCTGACACTTTTCGCAGGCTTGCAGCAGTCGATCCGGGGCCCCCGGATCAGCCCGTGAAAGCGCCCTCAGGCGTTGTGCAGCTGCAGCCCCCAGCGTGCCAGCGCCGCGTCGTCGCTGACG
>CAYRHV010000188.1:0-4893 GCA_964424045.1 uncultured Ottowia sp.
ACGATCATCAGCACGTCGGTGGCGAAGTCCAGCAGGTGCAGCGACAGGAACAGGTTGATGCGGTCGGTCTCCGAGCCGATGCGCGCCATCAGGTCGCCGGTGCGCCGGCCGCCGAAGTATTCCAGCGACAGGTTCAGTAAATGTTCGTAAGTGCTGGTTCGAAGATCCGCACCGATCCGCTCGGAAACCAGGGCCAGGATGTAGGTCTTGGCCCAGCCCAGGCCCCAGGCCAGCATGGCCGCACCCAGCAGGCCCGACAGCAGCAGCGCCACGTAACCCGCGTCGATCGCCTGGCCGCTCTGGAACGGGATCAGGACGTTGTCCATCAGCGGCATCGTGAGGTAGGGCGGCACCAGCGTTGCTGCAGTGGCCGCCAGCATGAGCAGGAAGCCGGCCAGCAGCTGCCAGCGATAGGGCCGTGCGAAGCGCCACAGGCGCAGCAGGGTCAGGGTCGATGGCGGTTGTTCCGGGACCGGCTCGGCGTCCTCGCCCTCCTCGTCCGCCGCGACCACCGGCCCCGGAGCTTCCTCGTCGGCGCGAACGCCGTGGGTGGCCTGCAGGTCGGCCAGTGCGCGCTCGAACTGGGCCTGCAGGGCCAGCGCCTGCGCATGATGCCCCAGGGTATAGCGCCAGCACGCCAGCCGGCGCGTGGCGTCGCTCAGCTGCAGCGTGCCGACGCCGGCGTGGTCGTTCAGGGTCAGCTGCATGTCCGGCTGCAGCGCCCAGTCGGTCCAGGACGTTGCACCCGGAAACAGTGCCAGCAGCCGATGCTCGGTAATAGTGACCCAGCCGCGGGCAAAGAAGAGGCGATCGTCGAGATCAACGATTAGCGTTGCCCGCACGTTCTCCGTCGGCCGCAGCGGCACCGGCGGCACCTCGGGCGCAAGGCTTGCGCCGGGCGCGGGTTCGGGAGCCGGGAACATTCGAGCAGACATATCATCAAAACCGGCCCGCTGGACAGCGCGAGCGAAGCGGCCTGATCAGGATTTTCGAGGAAAGCGAGTGCATTCCATCATGAAGCAAGACGACCCCGGCAAGCAGGGCAAGCCTGGCGGCGGCGGATTGTATCCCCGCCCCACAGGTTCCGATGATGACACTGCCAGTGCCGCCGCAGCGCCGACGGCGGCTTCCGGGTTTCCGGACATCGTGATCCGCCGCATGACCAGCCTGGGCGGGCCGGGCTTCTGGACCTACCGCCCGGCGGTCGAGGCCGTGATCGACATCGGCGTGCTGGAAGACCATCCATCCAATACCCTGCCGGGCTTCTACGAACGCCTGACGAGCTGGCTGCCGGGGCTGATCGAGCACCGCTGCAGCGTCGGGCGCCGCGGCGGCTTCCTGATGCGCCTGCGCGACGGCACCTGGCCCGGCCACATCATGGAACACGTGGCCCTGGAGCTGCAGACCCAGGCCGGCATGAAGATCGGCTTCGGCAAGGCGCGCATGACGCACGAGCACGCCGTCTACAAGGTCGTCATTCGCAGCGACGACGAGCAGGTCGGCCGGCGCGCCCTGGAAGCAGCACGCGATCTGGTCATGGCGGCGATCAACGACCGTCCGTTCGACGTGACGGCCACGATCGCCGGCCTGGCGCGCCTGGTCGAACAGCGCACGCTCGAGCCGGGCACGGCCTGCGTCGTCGAAGCCGCGCGGTTGCGGGGCATTCCCGCGATTCGCCTGAACGACGGCAACCTCGTCCAGCTCGGCCACGGCGCGGCGCAGCGCCGCATCTGGCACGCCGGCAGCGATGCCACCAGCGCGATTGCCGAAGGCATCGCGCGCAACCGGGAGCTGTCCCGCCAGCTGCTGTCGGCTGCCGGCGTCCCCGTACCCGAGGCCAGCATGGTCGAGACCGCCGAGCAGGCCTGGGAGGCCGCCGAGGACATCGGCCTGCCGGTCACGCTGCGGCCCGACCGGAGCGCTCGCGGCGGCGGCGTGTCGCTCGAGCTGACGACGCCCGAAGAAGTGGCGGCGGCATTCGCGGCGGCCCAGGTCCACGACCCCGACGTCATGGTGGAACGCTTCGTGCCGGGCACCGAGTACCGCCTGCTGGTGGTGGGCAGCCGGGTGGTGGCCGCCCTGCGCGGCGAGCCGGTGCGCGTCAACGGAGACGGCCGCTCCACCGTGGGCGAGCTGGTGGAATCCCAGGTCAACGTCGACCCGCGGCGCGGCCCCGGGGCCCGGCTGCCGCTGGAGCGCCTGCAGCCCGACGACCCGGCGCTGCAGCTGCTGCTCCGGCAACAGGGCCTGACCATCGAATCCGTGCTGCCGCTCGGCCAGGGCGCCACCGTGCAGCGCAGCGGCAATCCCTGCGTGGACGTCACGTCCCAGGTGCATTCGGAAATCGCGGCGCTGGCGGCCCTGGCGGTACGCGTCGTGGGCCTGGACGTCGCCGGTGTCGACCTGGTGGCCACGGACATCGGCCAGCCGCGCGCTGCGCAGGAGGGGCTGGCGATCCTCGAGGTCCGGGCCGGCCCCGAGCTGCTGCCGCACCTCCGACCGGCGCGCGGTCGACCGCAGCCGGTCGGCGAGGCCATCGTGGATCACCTGTTCCCGCACGGTGCCAAGGGTCGCATTCCGCTGGTCGGCCTGCTCAGCGACGGCCAGAGCTCGCTGGCGGCCCGCCTGACGGCGGCGCTGCTGCAACTGCATGGCTGGGAGACGGCCCTGGCCTGCCGCGACGGCCTGTTCCTGGGCCGCCGCCAGCTGTCTTCGCACGGCGCCATCGGCTTCGAGCTGGGCGAATGCATGCTGATCAACCGCAAGGTCGAGGCGGCGGTGCTCGAAACCACGCCGCGCCACATCCTCAGCGAGGGCCTGCCCTACGACCGCTGCCAGGTCGGGGTGGTGCTCGGCATGCCGGGCCCCCAGGGCCTGAGCGACCTCTACATCACCGAGGCCGACCAGATGCCCGGCATCGTGCGCACGCAGGTCGACGTGGTGCTGTCCGAGGGCGTGGCCGTGCTGAACGCCGACGACCCGCAGGCCCTGGCCCTGGCCGAATACTGCGACGGCGAAGTGGTGCTGTTCGGCTGCGACCCGGACAACGCGGCACTGCTTGCACACCAGGCCCGCAACGGACGCGTCGTGCTGGCGCGCGACACCCGCGTCTTCCTGATCGAGCGCGGGCGCGAACAGGAACTGGCGGAATTGTCACCACCCGTACTGTCGGCCCTCACCGATGACGGCCCGCAGGACGCCCGACCCCAGGTCCTGTCCGCAGTGGCCGCGGCCTGGGCACTGGGCGTGGGGCCGGACCTGCTGCGTGCCGGCTTGTTGCACTTTGACGGGCCACGTCACACCGAAGTTGTGCACTGAACGCTAGGCTGAGCCGTTAATTGGCTCAGATCGGTTACTGATCAGGTTATTCATGGAAGTCACTCGAATTCGCGCCCTGCGCGGCCCCAACCTCTGGAGCCGCCACACGGCCATTGAAGCCATCGTCAGTTGCGACCGTACGGGGCACGACCTGGGCGATCCGACCCGGTTCGAGCAGTCCCTGCGCGAGCGTTTCCCGGCCATCGGTGCCCTGGGCCAGGCCGGCCGGCCGATCACGATGGCGCATGCGCTGGAGCGCGTCGCGCTGGCGCTGCAGGCGGCGGCCGGCTGCAGTGTCACCTTCAGCCGCACCACCGCGACCGAGATTCCCGGCACCTTCCAGGTCGTGGTGCAGTACACCGAAGAAGCCGTGGGCCGGCTCGCGCTCGAGCTCGCCCAGGCGCTGATCGAGGCGGCCCGCACGGGCGCTGATTTCGATGCCGCCGCAGCGCTCGAGCGCCTGCGCGAGTTGGATGAGGACGAACGCCTGGGTCCGTCCACCGGCTCCATCGTCCAGGCCGCGCTGGCGCGCGGCATCCCGGTGCGACGCCTGACCGAAGGCAGCCTGGTGCAGCTGGGCTGGGGCAGCCGACAGCGGCGCATCCAGGCCGCCGAGGTCGACGCCACCAGCGCCATCGCCGAAGCCATCGCCCAGGACAAGGAGCTGACCAAGAAGCTGCTGCACTCGGCCGGCGTGCCGGTGCCGCGGGGGCGCCCCGTGAGCAGCGTCGAGGACGGCTGGGCGGCGGCGCGCGACATCGGCCTGCCGGTCGTGGTCAAGCCGCAGGACGGCAACCAGGGCAAGGGCGTGACCGTGGGGATCACCGAGCACGCGCAGTTCGAAGCGGCCTATGCAGCCGCCGCGCAGCACGGCCCGGTCATGGTCGAGAAATACCTGGCCGGCCACGATTTTCGCCTGCTGGTGGTGGGCGATCGGCTGGTGGCCGCGGCGCGCCGCGATCCGCCCCAGGTGGTGGGCGACGGCCAGCACACCGTGCGCGAACTGGTGGCCGCGGTGAACCGCGATCCGCGCCGCGGCAAGGGCCACGGCACTTCCCTGACCCAGATCCGCATCGACGCCATTGCCCAGGGGCGCCTGGCGGCCCAGGGGCTGGACGCCGACTCGGTGCCGACCCGGGGCCAGCGCGTGGTGCTGCGCAACAACGCCAACCTCTCCACCGGCGGCACCGCCACCGACGTCACGGACAGCGTGCACCCGCAGGTGGCGGCGCGGGTCGTCGAGGCGGCGCAGATGGTGGGGCTCGACATTGCGGGCGTCGACGTCATCTGCGAGACCGTGGTCAAGCCGCTGGAGCAGCAGGACGGCGGCATCCTCGAGATCAACGCGGCGCCTGGCCTGCGCATGCACCTGAGTCCGTCCTTCGGCACCGGTCGCGACGTCGGCCAGGCGGTGATCGATCACATGTTCCCGGATGGCGGCAACGGCCGCATCCCGGTCGTCGCGGTGACCGGCACCAACGGCAAGACCACCACCGTGCGCCTGGCGGCCCATCTGCTGCGCGCCAGCGGCCTGCGCGTGGGCATGACCAACACCGACGGCGTCTACGTCAATGG
>CAYRHV010000189.1:0-4833 GCA_964424045.1 uncultured Ottowia sp.
CCACAACGGGCGCGCTAGACTGCGCAGCGACGTGGCGCCGCCGGACGCCCTGCGAACTTTCAGACCATGACCGCCCTGTTCGACCAGTTCTCCCTGCTCACGCGCCTGCTGGGCCAGCCGCTGTCGGCCGAGGCGCTGGCGGCACAGACGCAGCGTGGCGACGAGGGCCGCATCGACTTCGCCAGCCTGGGCGAGGTGCTGCGCAGCGAGGGTTTCGACAACCAGCTCAGCGAGCGGCCGCTGGCCGAGGTGCCGGCGGCGGCGGCACCGCTGCTGCTGATCACGCACGGCGGCGGCGCTGCGGTCGTGGCGGCCATCACGCAGGACGCCGATGGCGCGCGACGCTATGAACTGGTGGCGGCCGACGGCGCGCGTGCCACGCTCACGGCGGCGCAGATGGCCGACAAGTATGCCGGCTGGTGCTGGCTGGTGAAGGCCAGGCCCGAGCAGGACCGGCGCTCCGAGCTGCCCGAATACGCCATGGGCAAGGGCTGGTTCTGGCGCGTGATGTGGCGCTTCAAGGGCTATTACGCCCAGGTGGTGGTGACCTCGCTGATCGTCAACGTGCTGGCGCTGGTGGGTTCGCTCTACGTGATGAACGTCTACGACCGCGTGATCCCGAACCGCGCCTACGAGACCCTGTGGGTGCTCAGCATCGGCGTGCTGGGCGCGGCACTGTTCGAGTTCCTGGCGCGCACGCTGCGCGCGCGCCTCACCGACATCGCGGGCAAGAAGGCCGACCTCATCATCAGCTCGGCGCTGTTTCGCCGCCTGCTGGCGATGGACCTGGCGGAAAAGCCGGTGTCCTCGGGCTCGTATGCCAACAACCTGCGCGACTTCGAGTCGGTGCGCGACTTCATGACCAGCGCGTCGCTGCTGACGCTGGTGGACCTGCCCTTCATCCTGCTGTTCATCGCCATCATGTGGGTGGTGGCCGGGCCGCTGGCGCTGGTGCCGCTGCTGACCATCCCGCTGGTGGTCGGCATGGGCTTGGCGGCGCAGGTGCCGCTGTCCAAATACACCTACGAGTCGATGCGCGAGTCGTCGCAGCGCCAGGGCCTGGCGGTGGAGGCGATCGAGGGCCTGGAGACGATCAAGACGCACAATGCCACCAACTGGGCGCAGCGCAAGTGGGACCGCTTCACGGCGGCCACGGTGGCCTCGTCGATCAAGCTCAAGGACTGGAGCAACGTGGTCATCCACTTCTCGGTGCTGGTGCAGCAGATGAACACCGTATTCCTGGTGATCTACGGCACCTACCTGATCCACGCGCCCGACCCGGCCGACCGCATCACCATGGGCGCGCTGATCGCCTGCGTGATCCTGTCCGGGCGCGCGCTGGCGCCGCTGTCGCAGGTGGCGGGACTGATGGTGCGCTTCCAGCAGGCGCGCGTGGCACTGGAGGGCATCGACAACATCGTCGGCCGCAAGTCCGAGCGCGACAGCACGCGCAGCTACATCAGCCCGAGTCAGGTGCGCGGCGAGCTGCGCTTCGACGGCGCGGGCTACCAGTACAAGCTGGGCGATCAGTCCGGGCCGCTGGTGCTGCGCGGGCTGAACATCACCATCCAGCCGGGCGAGAAGGTGGCGTTGCTGGGCCGTATCGGCAGCGGCAAGTCGACCCTGCTGCGGCTGGCGGCGGGCCTCTACACGGCCAGCGAGGGCAGCGTGCTGCTGGACGGCATGGACCTGCGCCAGATCGACCCGGCCGACCTGCGCGCCCAGGTCTGCCTGCTGGGCCAGCAGCCGCGCCTGTTCTTCGGCACGCTGCGCGAGAACCTGGAAGTCGGGCAATCCGACCGCCTGGCCAGCGACGAGGCGCTGATGGCGGCGCTGCACCGCTTCGGCCTGGACAAGCTGGTGCAGGCGCACCCGCTGGCGCTGAACCTGCCGATTGGCGAGGACGGCCACGGCCTGTCGGGTGGCCAGCGCCAGATGGTGGGTCTGGCGCGGCTGACGCTGCGCGACCCGCGCGTGCTGCTGCTGGACGAACCCACCAGCGGCCTGGACGAGCAGACCGAGCGCATGGCGCTGCAGGCCCTGGCCACATGGGCGGGTGACCGCACCCTGCTGGTGGCCACGCACCGGCCGGCGGTGTTGCGGCTGGTGAGTCGCGTGATCGTGATCGACAAGGGCCAGGTGGTCCTGGACGGGCCGCGCGACGCCGTACTGCAAAAGCTGAACGGGTCGGCGCGCAAGCCGGCGGCGGGTGGCGGGCGGCGCACGGTATCCGCGAGCGTGACGCCGCAGTCACGGGCAGCGCCCGAGGCGACCGCGCAGGCCGGCGGCAAGGCGCTGAAGGTGCAGGTGGTGCCGCTGCACGCGGCGACGGCGGCCGATGCCGCTGCGGTCGCGAGCGGGCCCGAAGCGAAGGAGGCCGAGGATGTGGCGTAACGGCGCGAAGGGCGCAGCCAGCCACGAGCGCGTGGCGCAGGAAGACCTGCCGCTGCTCAACGATCTGCAGGCGGCGCTGCAACACGAGCGGCACACCGGCATCTACTGGACGCTGGGCCTGATCACCCTGCTGGTGGTGGGCTTCGTGGCCTGGGCCTGGTTCAGCAGCGTCGACGAGGTCACCCGCGGCCAGGGCAGCGTGATTCCGTCCAGCCGCGAACAGGTGATCCAGAGCCTGGACCCGGGCGTGCTGGCCGAGATGCTGGTGAAGGAGGGCGACCTGGTCGACGCCGGCCAGGTGCTGGTGAAGCTGGACACCGCGCGCTCGCTGGCGGTGTTTCGAGAGGCGCGCAACAAGGCGCAGGCGCTGGAGGCAACCGCGGCGCGGCTGCGCTCGGAGGCCTACGGCGTGCCGCTGAAGTTTTCGGCCGAGATTCCGGCCGAACTGGTGGCGCGCGAGACCGCGGCCTTCAAGGCGCGCACGCGGGCCGTGAGCGAGTCGGTGCAGGGCCTGCAGCAGAGCAAGAAGCTGCTGGACCGCGAGATCGCCATCACGGAACCGATGGCGGCCAGGGGGGTGGTCTCCGAGGTCGAAATCCTGCGCATGAAGCGGCAGTCGAACGACCTGCAGTTGCAGATGACCGAGCGGCGCAACAAGTTCCAGTCCGACGCCAACACCGACCTGGTGCGTGTGGAGGCCGAGCTGGCGCAGGCCGAGGAGGTGGCGGCGGCGCGCGCCGACCCGGTCAGGCGCTCCGAGATCAAGGCGCCGCTGCGCGGTGTGGTGAAGAACATCCGCATCAACACGGTGGGCGGCGTGATCGCCGCCGGGCAGGAGATCATGGAGATCGTGCCGGTCGAAGGCCCGCTGCTGGTGGAGGCCTACATCCGGCCACAGGACGTGGCCTTCATCAAGCCCGACGACGAGGCGCTGGTGAAGTTGACGGCCTACGACTACGCGCTGTATGGCGGGCTGGAGGGCCGGGTGACGTTGATCAGCCCGGACACGCTGCAGGACAACCGTCGTCCGAGCGAGCTCAAGCTGAATGCGGACGAATCGTTCTACCGCGTGATCGTGCAGACAGTGGGCAGTGAGCTGACGGACCGCGACGGCAAGGTGATGCCCATCATTCCCGGCATGATCGCGTCGGTGGACATCAAGACCGGGCAGAAGACGGTGTTCCAGTACCTGACCAAGCCGATCACCCGCATGAAGCAGGCCTTGCGTGAGCGCTGAGCGGGCACGGCGTCGGGTCATCACTTTCCCTTTTTGACAAGAGATGGAATGCATCAAGCGGGAGCCGGAGTGCGCGTGAAGCGGGGGATTTCGGCGGCATGGCTGCGCGCCTGGCTCGGCGCGCTGCTGCTGATGGGATTCGGCACCGCCGCGCAGGCAGCAGGACTGGCCGGCCTGATCGGCGACGCGGTGACACGCGACCCGTCGGTGCTGGAGGCACTGGCCAACGAGGAGGTCGCCGAGGCCCGCGCGGACGCGGCGCGGGCCCAGCACTATCCGACGCTCAGCACCGAGGTGGGCGGTTTCCTGGCCAACCCGGATCGCTTCAATCAGCCGTTTCGCGGCGTTGTCGGACGCGTCAACCTGTATGCCGCGGGCTCGATCGAGTCGTCGATCGAGCGTGAGGAGCGGCGCCGCGAGTCGCTGCAGTTCCGGGTCGAGCAGACGCGCGAGCAGGTGGCGGCCAGCGTCGCGGCGTCGTTCCTGGAAGCCCTGCGGGCCCGCGAGCTGATGGCGGTCGAGCAGCGTAACCTGGCGCGTCACCAGAAGATCGTCGGCGACCTCGAGGTGGTAGTGGCGAACGACCCCGGGCGTCGCTACGAACTGGTGCAGGCCGAATCACGGGCGCTGCAGGTGCGCATGCGCATCGTGCAGTACGACAAGGCCGTGCAGCTGGCGCTGTCCAGGCTGTCGCGCTACACGCAGCTGGAGGCGACGCTGGACAATCCGATCGAGGCGGACTGGCGCCAGCGCCTGCCGGCCGATGCCCAGGCCCGCGTGCATCCGGCCATCGTGGCGCAGGAGCGCGAGGCCGAAGCCATCCGCGCCGACCAGCAGACCCTGCGCCAGCAGCGCCTGCCACGCGTCGACCTGGAGGCCGGCGCGGGCAACCAGCGCTATGCGCGCGTGGTGCTGAACTGGGCCTTCTTCGACCGCAGCGCCGACTACACGGTGCAGAGCGCGGCTCGGCAGATCGGTGCCGCCGAGCAGCGCGCCGAGCTGCTGCAGCGCGAGGTGGACCAGCGCGCGGCCACGGCCGAGGCCGACATGGAGCAAAGCCAGCGCGAGATCGCGGCGGCGCAGGACCAGATCGGCGCCTCGGCCAGCGTGGTCGAGCTCTACGAGCTGCAGTTCAAGGTCGGGCGGCGCAGCCTGATCGAGCTCGTCAACGCCTACCAGGAGCTGGCCTCGGTCGAGGCCTC
>CAYRHV010000190.1:0-4820 GCA_964424045.1 uncultured Ottowia sp.
GCCGGCAGGCTGTCGATCCAGCCGGGCAGCACGTTGTTCATGCGGATGCCCTGCGCGGCGTGGGTGTCGGCGAAGATCCGGGTGAAGGCGGCCAGGCCGGCGCGAAACACGGCCGAGGTCGGGAACAGCGCTGCCGGCTCGAACGCCCAGGCCGAGGAGATGTTGACGATGGCGCCACCGCCCTGAGCCTGCATGGCCGGCACCACCAGACGCGTGGGCCGGATCACGTTCAGCAGGTAGGTGTCCATGCCGCGCTGCCAGTCGGCGTCGGAGATCTCCAGGATCGGCCCCTTGGGGCCATGGCCGGCGCTGTTGACCAGCACATCGATGCGGCCCCAGCGCTGCAGCGTGCCGTCCACCAGCCGCGCCAGGTCGCCCGCCGACTGGTTGGAACCGGTGACGCCCCAGCCGCCCAGTTCGGCCGCCAGCGCCTCGCCCTTGCCCGACGACGACAGAATGGCCACGCGATAGCCATCGGCAGCCAGGCGCCGCGCAGCCGCAGCGCCCATGCCGCTGCCGGCAGCGGTCAGGACGGCCACCTTGTCCGGGCTCATGACCGGGACACGCCGTCAAGGGCAGCGCTCGGCCTGCAACCGCAGGCGCGGCGCAGGGTGACCGAGGCGCAAGTCGGCTTCATGAGCCAGCCTCCGGCCGCTCGCGCAGCAGGCAGGCCTCGAAGGTCTGCAGCTGGTTGTCGCGCGCGAAGTTGGTGACGAAGTTCCAGGCCATGGGTTCATGCTCGCGCAGGGCGCGATTGACGACCACGCACTTGACGCCGTCGAGCACGGTTGGCACGCACCAGGGCGAGTAGCTCAGTGGGCGGTGCTGCGTGCTGGCACCACCGGGGCGAAATTGCGCCATCACGCCGGCCAGGCGCTCGGCCCAGTCGCTGGGCCGGAACCGCCGTCCGTCCTCGGTCAGGCCGAGGATGAAGATTTCGTCGCCGCTGGGGGTGGTGGCCATCGATCCGGGAACGCGCCGCTGGCGCAAAAACAAAAAGCCGCGTCAGGCCGGTGCTGGCTGGCTGCGGCGCGCCCGATTTTAGGCGATGCCCACCTGGCCGGAATCCACGCGCGCCCGTCCCTGGTCGGCTCGGCGGCAGGTCGCGCCGAGGTTCCCTAAAATGCGGCTTGAACGGGCCGCGTTGGCCCGCTTCTTTTTGGCCTCATGCCGCGCAAGGAGCCCGAACCGTGACCACCAGCCCAGAACTGGACCAGCCGCACCTGATGAACACCTATGCCCGCCTGCCGGTGGCACTGGATCATGGCAAGGGCTGCCGAGTGTGGGACGTGAACGGCAGGAGCTACCTGGACGGCCTGGGCGGCATCGCGGTCAACACCCTGGGCCATGCCCACCCGAAGCTGGTGCCGGCACTGCAGGACCAGGTCGGCAAGCTGATCCACAGCAGCAACTACTACTACACGCCCAATGCCGAGAGGCTCGCCGCGAGGCTGGCGGAGCTGTCCGGCATGACGAACGTGTTCTTCTGCAACAGCGGGCTGGAAGCCAACGAGGCGGCGCTGAAGCTGGCGCGCAAGTTCGGCCACGACAAGGGCATCGAGCGGCCGGAGATCGTGGTCTACGAGAAAGCCTTCCACGGCCGCAGCATCGCGACGCTCAGCGCCACCGGCAACCCCAGGGTGCAGGCCGGCTTCGGGCCGCTGGTGGAAGGCTTCATCCGCGTGCCGCTGAACGACATCGAAGCGCTGAAGCGGGCCACCGAGGGCAACCCCAACGTGGTGGCGGTGTTCTTCGAGACCATCCAGGGCGAAGGCGGCGTGAACCCGATGCGCGCCGAATACCTGCGCCAGGTGCGCGCCCTGTGTGACCAGCGCGACTGGCTGCTGATGATCGACGAGGTGCAGTGCGGCATGGGCCGCACCGGCAAGTGGTTTGCCCACCAGTGGGCCGGCATCGTGCCCGACGTGATGCCGCTGGCCAAGGGCCTGGCCTCGGGCGTGCCGGTCGGCGCCGTGGTGGCGGGCCCGAAGGCGGCGCACATCTTCGGTCCGGGCAACCACGGCACCACCTTCGGCGGCAACCCGCTGGCCATGCGCGCCGGCGTCGAGACGCTGCGCATCATGGAGGAGGAAGGCCTGCTGCAGAACGCGGCCGAGGTCGGCGCCCACCTGAAGACGGCGTTCGAGCAGGCGCTGGCCGGCAACCCGGGGGTCCGGGAAGTGCGTGGCCAGGGCCTGATGCTGGGCATCGAGCTGGCCAGGCCCTGCGGGGTGCTGGCCGAGCGTGCGCTGCACGCCGGCCTGCTGATCAGCGTCACTGCCGACTCGGTGATCCGCCTGGTGCCGCCGCTGATCCTGAGCCGCGCCGAGGCCGACGAGATGGTCGCCCTCCTGGTGCCGCTGATCGAAGCCTTCCTGAAGGAATGAGAGGCCTGCCGCCATGACAACCCCGGCCATGAAGCACTACCTGCAATTCACCGACCTGACGGCCAGCGAATACACCTACCTGATCGACCGTGCCGCCCTGATCAAGCGCAAGTTCAAGGCCTACGAGAAGCACCACACACTGAACGACCGCACGCTGGCGATGATCTTCGAGAAGGCCAGCACGCGCACGCGCGTGAGCTTCGAGGCCGGCATGTACCAGATGGGCGGCTCGGTGGTGCACCTGACCAGCGGCGGCAGCCAGCTCGGCCGCAGCGAGCCGATCGAGGATACGGCGCGCGTGATCAGCCGCATGACCGACATCGTCATGATCCGCACCTTCGAGCAGGCGCGCATCGAGCGCTTCGCCGAGTTTTCACGCGTGCCGGTCATCAACGGCCTGACCAACGAATACCACCCGTGCCAGATCCTGGCCGACCTGTTCACCTTCATCGAGCACCGCGGCCCCATCGCCGGCAAGACCGTGGCCTGGGTCGGTGACGGCAACAACATGGCCAACACCTGGCTGCAGGCGGCCGACCTGCTGGACTTCACGGTACACGTCAGCACGCCGAGCGGCTACGAGGTGGACGAGAAGCTGGCCTTTGGCAGCCGCACACCGCGCGCCGGCTGCTATCGGGTCTTCGACGACCCGCTGGAAGCCTGCCGCGACGCCGACCTGGTGACCACCGACGTCTGGACCAGCATGGGCTACGAGGCCGAGAACGAGGCGCGCCGCCAGGCCTTCGCCGACTGGCGCGTGGACAGCGCCATGATGGCGGTCGCGCAGCCGCAGGCGCTGTTCATGCACTGCCTGCCGGCGCACCGCGGCGAGGAGGTCACGGCCGAGGTCATCGACGGCCCCCAGTCGGTGGTCTGGGACGAGGCCGAGAACCGGATGCACGTGCAGAAGGCACTGCTCGAATACCTGCTGCTGGGTCGGCTGGACTGAGACCCGGCGCGGGCGGGCCGCCGCCCGCTGCATCGGCCCGACACGAACACCCCCCATGGCCGCCCTGACGCGCCGGCAGCTTGCCGCCCTGCTGTTCCTGACCCTGGTCTGGGGCCTGAACTGGTCGGTGCTGAAGATCGGGGTGCAGGGGTTCCCGCCACTGTCGTTTCGCGCCATCTCGATCCTGCTGGCCCTGCCGGTGCTGTGGCTGTGGCTGCACCTGCAGCGGCTGCCGCTGACGATTGCACGCCGGCACTGGGGCCAGGTGGCGTGGCTGGGCCTGTTCAACGTGGTGCTCTGGAACGGACCGATGATTCTGGGCATCCCCCTGCTCTCCAGCGGGCGTGCCGCCATCCTGGGCTACACGATGCCGATCTTCTCGGCCCTGCTCGGCGCCTGGCTGTTCCGCGACCGGCTCAGCACGCGCGGCTGGATCGGCGTGGCGGCCGCGGTGGTGGGCGTGGTGCTGCTGCTGTGGAACGAGTTCTCCACGCTGGGCGGACGGCCGCTGGGCGTGGCGCTGATGCTGCTGGCCGCCATCTGCTGGGCCTATGGCACGCAGCGCCTGCGCCGCACCGAGGTGCCGGTGGCGACGCTGACGCTGGCGTTCTGGATGATGGCCGAAGGCGCGCTGGTGCTGGGCCTGCTGGGCCTCGGCCTGGAGCATGCGCAATGGCGCGCGCCGAACAGCGCCGTGATCTGGGCCACGGCGTTCAACGCCCTGCTGGTGCTCAGCCTGGCCCAGGTCGCCTGGTTCTCGCTGGCGCGCAACCTGCCGCCGCTGGCCTCGACCCTGAGCGTGATGATGATCCCGGTGGTCGGCGTGTTCAGCGGTGCGCTCTGGCTGGGCGAAGCCCTGCACTGGCAGGACTGGAGCGCCATGGGCCTGATGAGCGTGGCCATCGCCTCGGTGCTGTGGCCGGCGCGGCGCGCGCCCTGATTCGCATCCGGCCATGAAAAAAGCCACCCGGCCGGGTGGCTTCTGGCGTGCAGCGCCCCGGCGAGGCGCGACGCGATCAGTGGAACTGCTCTTCTTCGGTCGAGCCGGCCAGCGCCTTGACCGAGGAGCTGCCGCCCTGGATCACGGTGGTGACCTCGTCGAAGTAGCCGGCGCCCACCTCCTGCTGGTGCGACACGAAGGTGTAGCCCTCCTCGCGCGCCTTGAACTCGGGCTCCTGCACCATCTCGACGTAGTGCTTCATGCCTTCGCCGCGCGCATAGGCGTGGGCGAATTCGAAGGTGCGGTACCAGTTGATGTGGATGCCCGCCAGCGTGATGAACTGGAACTTGTAGCCCAGCGCCGACAGCTCGTCCTGGAACCTGGCAATCGTGGCATCGTCCAGGTTGCGCTTCCAGTTGAACGAGGGCGAGCAGTTGTAGGCCAGCAGCTTGCCCGGTGCCTTGGCCTGCACGGCCTGGGCGAACTCGCGCGCAAAGCCCAGGTCGGGCGTGCCGGTCTCGCACCACACCAGGTCGGCGTAGGG
>CAYRHV010000191.1:0-2405 GCA_964424045.1 uncultured Ottowia sp.
GCGTCGGCCAGATGCGGGTGCCGATCGGGGTCTTCGGCATGATCTACGAGAGCCGCCCCAACGTCACCATCGAGGCCGCCAGCCTGTCGATCAAGAGCGCCAATGCCTGCATCCTGCGCGGCGGCAGCGAGGCCATCGAGTCCAACGCCGCGCTGGCGGCGCTGGTGCAGCAGGCGCTGACTGCCGCCGGCCTGCCGCCGACGGCTGTGCAGCTGGTGCCGACCACGGACCGCGCCGCCGTGGGCGAGCTGATCGCCATGCCCGACTACGTCGACGTCATCATCCCGCGCGGCGGCAAGGGCCTGATCGAGCGCATCAGCGCCGAGGCCCGGGTGCCCGTCATCAAGCACCTGGACGGCAACTGCCACACCTACGTCGACGACCCCTGCGACCTGGACCTGGCGGTCAAGGTCACGGACAACGCCAAGACGCAGAAATACAGCCCCTGCAACGCCACCGAGAGCCTGCTGGTGGCGCGTGGCGTGGCGCCGGCCTTCCTGCCGCGCATCGGCGCCGTGTTCGCAGCCAAGGGCGTGGAGATGCGCTGCGACGCCGAGGCCGAGGCCATCCTGCGGCAGGGGCTGGCGTCGGACGCCGAACGGGCCCTGCTGCGGCCGGTGCAGGACGCCGACTGGGACGAGGAATACCTGGCGCCCATCATCAGCATCAAGGTGGTGGCCGGCCTGGACGAGGCCATTGCCCACGTCAACCGCCATGGCAGCCATCACACCGATGCCATCCTGACTGCCGACCACCGGCACGCGCAGCGCTTCCTGCGCGAGGTCGATTCGGCCAGCGTGATGGTCAACGCCAGCACGCGCTTTGCCGATGGCTTCGAGTACGGCCTGGGCGCCGAGATCGGCATCAGCACCGACAAGTTTCATGCCCGTGGCCCGGTCGGCATCGAAGGCTTGACCTCGCTCAAGTGGGTGGTGCTGGGCGAGGGCGAGGTGCGCGGCTGAGGCGTCGCTCGGCCGCGCGTTGAGGCATCGCGTCCCCCGCGTCCGCAGCGGGGACCTGCCTCGCCGCGCACGGGCCGGTCGCGGCCGATTTTCATCCCGGGCGCCAGGGCGGCGGTTGATTTCGGCTCGCGGTGCCTTTGCCTTTACACTGCGTCCTTCTGAATACCGGCTTGCCATGGTTCCCCACCTCATCACCGCTCTCAAGGGCCCCGTCAACGAACTGGAGCAGCGCCTGCTCGACGCCACGCCAGTGATCGAGCGCTGGTTCCGGCTCGAGTGGATGGAGCACACGCCGCCCTTTTATTGCGGCGTGGCGATCCGCAACGCCGGCTTCAAGCTGGCGCCGGTGGGCACCAACCTGTGTCCCGACGGCTGGCACAACCTGTCTGCCGACACCCTGCCGCTGGCGGTGCAGGCGGCCCAGGCAGCGATCGAGAAGATCTGCCCGGAGGCGCACAACCTGCTCGTGGTGCCGCGCAACGGGACGCTGAGCAGCTTCTACCTGGCCAACCTGAAGCGGCTGACCGAAATCTTCCGCATGGCCGGGCTGAACGTGCGGCTGGGCTCGATCGACCCGGCGCTCAAGCGCAGCACGACCCTGACCCTGCCCGATGGCGACTCGCTCACGCTCGAGCCGGTGCAGCGCCAGCGCTACCGCCTGGGCCTGAAGCACTTCGATCCCTGCACCATCCTGCTCAACAACGACCTGACCGGAGGCGCACCCGGCATCCTGGAAGACCTGCACGAGCAGTACCTGCTGCCACCGCTGCAGGCGGGCGTGACGGTGCGGCGCAAGAGCCGTCACTACCAGTGCTACGAAGACGTGAGCAAGCGCTTCGGCAAGCTGGTCGGCATCGACCCCTGGCTCATCAACCCGATGTTCGTGAACTGCGGCGCCATCGACCTGCGCGAGGCGGCCGGACTCGAGGCGCTGCGCACGCACGTCGATGTCCTGCTGGGCAAGCTGCGGCGCAAGTACAAGGAATACGGCATCAGCGAGAAGCCCTTCGTGGTCGTCAAGACGGATCAGGGGCCCTGCGGCATGGGCATCCTGATGGTGCGCGACGCGCGGGACCTGGAGTCGCTGGCATCCGAAGGTGGCCTCGCCCAGCTGGCCGCCCTGCCGTCGGGCGAGATCGTGGTCCAGGAAGGGGTGCTGACCAACGAACGGGTGCACGACGCCGTGGCCGAGCCGGTGGTCTACACCATCGACCGCTACGTGGTCGGCGGCTTCTACCGCATCCACGCCGAGCGCGCGGAAGACGAGAACCTGAACGCCCCCGGGGCGCGCTTCGTGCCACTGCCCTTTGCCAGCGACGCCCACCTGCCACACGTCAAGGGCAAGGGCGAGGCTCGCGTGCCCAACCGCTTCTACATGTACGGTGTGATCGCGCGCCTGGCGATGGTGGCGGCGAGCTACGAGCTCGAGGCCACCGACCCCGA
>CAYRHV010000191.1:2505-4803 GCA_964424045.1 uncultured Ottowia sp.
GCCGTGCTGGTGGGCTTCACCAGTTCGGTGGCCCTGGTGTTCCAGGCGGCGCAGGCCTTCGGCGCCTCGGAGGCGGTGATCGCCTCCTGGATGTGGGCGCTGGGCCTCGGCATGGGCGTCACCACGGCGCTGCCCTCGCTGCTGCTGAAGAAGCCGGTGATGATCGCCTGGAGCACCCCCGGCGCGGCAGTGCTGGCCAGCGCCGGCGTCGGCTTCGACCTGGCGCAGGCGACCGGTGCCTTCATCGTCTGCGCGCTGCTGATCACGCTGGCCGGCGTCACCGGCTGGTTCGAGCGCGTCATGAACCGCATCCCGATGGCGATCGCCGCCGGCCTGCTGGCCGGCGTGCTGGCCAGCTTCGGCATGGCCGCCTTCAGCGCCGCCCAGACCGCGCTGCCGCTGGTGCTGCTGATGCTGGCCGCCTACCTGGTCGGCAAGCGCTGGCTGCCGCGCTACGCCGTGCCGCTGACGCTGGCGGTGTCGATCGCCTTTGCCGCGGCGCAAGGCCAGATTGCCTGGTCGCAGGTGCAGTGGGAACTGGCGCGGCCGGTCTGGACCACGCCGCGCTTCACCTGGCAGGCCGCCGTCAGCGTCGCGCTGCCGCTGTTCGTCGTCACCATGGCGTCGCAGAACGTGCCCGGCGTGGCGGTGATGCGTGCCACCGGCTACCACCTGCCGGTGAGCCGCATCATCAGCCTGACCGGCATCGCCACCCTGCTGCTGGCGCCGTTCGGCGGCTACGCGCTGAACCTGGCGGCCATCACCGCCGCCATCTGCATGGGCCCCGAGGCGCACCCCGATCCGGCGCGCCGCTACACCGCCGCCGTGGTCTGCGGCGTCATCTACATCGTCATCGGCCTGTTTGCGGCCGCCGTCGCGGGGCTGCTGATCGCGTTTCCCAGGGAGCTGGTGGCGGCGATCGCCGGCCTCGCCCTGCTGTCGACCATCGGCGGCGGCCTGGTGGCGGCGCTGCAGGACGAGGCGCACCGCGAGCCGGCGCTGATCACCTTCCTCGTCACCGCCTCGGGCCTGACCCTGGGGGGCATCGGTTCCGCCTTCTGGGGCGTGGTGGCCGGCAGTGTCGCGCTCGTGGTGGCCGACATGGGGCGAAAATCAGGCGGTGCGCGCGCGGCGCGCTGAACGCCCGTGCCGTGCCGGCCCGCGCCTGATTCCTGACTGGACTTCCCATGAGACTGTTGTTTGTTGCCGATCCGCTGGAGCACTTCAAGATCCACAAGGACACCACCTTTGCCATGATGCGCGAGGCGCAGCAGCGCGGCCACACGATTGCCGCCTGCGAACCGCGCGACCTGCACTGGCAGACCGGTGGCGTGGTCGAGGCGCACGTGCGGCCGATCACGCTCACGGGCCGCAAGCCCGGCTGGTTCGAGGAAAGCACCGAGGAGCTGGTGGCCCTGCGCGACTTCGGCGCCGTGCTGATGCGCAAGGACCCGCCGTTCGACGCCGAATACATCTATGCCACGCACCTGCTGGAGCAGGCCGAGCGCGAGGGCGCGCGCGTGTTCAACCAGCCGCGCGCGCTGCGCGACCACCCGGAAAAGCTGGCCATCATGGAGTGGCCGCAGTTCATCGGCCCGACCCTGGTGACGCGCTCGGAGCGCGAGATCCGGCGCTTCCACGCCGAGCACCACGACATCATCCTGAAGCCCCTGGACGGCATGGGCGGCATGGGCATCTTCCGCGTCCAGCAGGACGGCCTGAACCTGGGTTCGATCATCGAGACCCTGAACCACGGCGGCGCGCACACCGTGATGGTGCAGCGCTACCTGACCGAGATCACCGCCGGCGACAAGCGCGTGCTGGTGATCGACGGCGTGCCCGTGCCCTGGTGCCTGGCGCGCGTGCCGCAGGGCGACGACATCCGCGGCAACCTGGCGGCCGGCGCCATCGGCGTGGCGCAGCCGCTCACCGACAGCGATCGCGCCACCGCCGAGGCCATCGGCCGCGTGCTGGCGCCGCGCGGCCTGCTGCTGATCGGCCTGGACATCATCGGCACCCACGTCACCGAGATCAACGTCACCAGCCCGACCTGCTTCCAGGAGATCCACGAGCAGGCCGGCTGCGACGTGGCGGCGCTGTTCATCGACGCGCTGGAGCGCGCGGCCGGCGGCTGAGTCTCGCCATGCCCGACGCGCCTCCCGACGCCGAGCAGCCGGAGGCGTTGCCGCACCCGGACGCCGACCTCGGCGCGCTGGCGCCGTTTCGCCATCGCGTGTTCAGCATGCTGTGGAGCACCTGGCTGATCGCCAACCTCTGCATGTGGATGAACGACGTGGC
>CAYRHV010000192.1:0-4791 GCA_964424045.1 uncultured Ottowia sp.
AGGCCTGGTTTGGCGCGCCCTGCGGCTACATCGGCCAGGGCGGCACGATCCCGCTCATGAGCCAGCTGTCCGAGGGCTTCCCGACGTCGCAGATGATGGTCTGCGGCGTGCTGGGGCCCAGGAGCAACGCCCACGGACCGAACGAGTTCCTGCACCTGGCCTACGCCAAGAAGCTGACCGGCGCGGTGGCCGAGGTCATCGCCCGCATGCCGTGACGGCGGCTGGCGACGGCGCTCCGCGCAGGCTGGAGCGTCCCGGCGGTCACTGGCTGGCGCTGCGGGACTGGCCGCTGCCGCCCGGGCCGACGCCGCGCGGCCAGGTGCTGCTGGTGCACGGCCTGGGGGAACATGCGGGACGCTACGCGAAGGTGGTCGAGCACCTGCACGCCTGGGGCTTTGCCGCCTGCGGCTACGACCACTTCGGCCATGGCCAGTCCAGCGGCCGGCGCGGCGACCTGCCCGAGGGCGACCGCCTGCTGACCGACCTCGCGGCGGTGATCGATGACGTGCGCGGCCGCGCCGCGCCCGGGCTGCCGCTGATCCTGCTCGGGCACTCCCTGGGTGGCCTGGTGGCGGCACGCTTCGTCTCGCTGGCGCTGCGGCCGATCGATGCGCTGGTGCTGTCCTCGCCGGCGCTGGACGCCGGCCTGAGCGCGCTGCAGCAGGCGCTGGCCCAGGTGCTGGGGCGGCTGGCGCCGCACGTCCGCGTGGGCAACGGCATCGACCCACACGGCCTGTCGCGCGACGCGGCCTCGGTGCAGGCCTACGTGGCGGACCCGCTGGTGCACGACCGCATCAGCGGCCGGCTCGGCCTGTTCATCGCCAGCGCCGGCCCGGCCGTGCTGCAGCAGGCGCAGCGCTGGCAGGTACCGACCCTGCTGCTGTACGCCGGCGACGATCGGGCCGTCAATCCGGCTGGCAGCGCCCGCTTTGCGCGCCTGGCGCCAGCCGGGATGGTGACGGCGCGCGCCTTCCCGGAGCATCGCCATGAGCTGTTCAACGACCTGGACCGCGATCCGGTCTTCGAAGCGTTGCGGCAGTGGCTGCAGGCGCGCTTTGCGCCCCGCTGACGCGGGTTTACAGCCAGCGCCGCACCCGCGCCGCGTAGTCGTCGAAGGCAGCGCCGAAGCGCTCGCGCAGGATGCGTTCCTCGGGCCGGATCTGCAGCCGCGTCAACGCGGCCATCGACAGCGGCAGCCCGAGCCAGCTGGCGGCGTTGCCCAGCCAGATACCCCAGCCGGCCAACACGATCAACATGCCCAGGTACATCGGGTTGCGCGTGACGCGGTAGATGCCGCCAGTCACCAGCACGCTGGAGCGCCGCGGCGTGAGCGGATTGAAGGTGGTGCGCGCGCGCCGGAAGGCCACCAGCCCGGTCAGGGCGATGGCGCCGCCCAGGCCGGCCAGCAGCAGGGCCAGCACCAGCGCCCAGGTCGGGCCGCCGCGCGGCCACAGCTGGGCGGCCGGCACCGCGTGCGCCAGCCACCACATCAGCAGCGCGCAGCTGCCGTCGATCACCGGTGGCGGCAGGCGGTGCTCCCACCAGCGGCTGGCTTGCGTTCGCGTCATCGCGGTTTGCCGCGGCGACCGCCGCGGACGCCCCATCCGGGTGCCTGCTGCAGGCGGTCTTGTTGCGTTGGCCGGATCATGGCTTCATTCTGCCGAACGAAGCCGCGGCAGCGCGTCACCGGTTGCCGACTTCCGTGATCAGGCTCCGGTGCAGCCAGCGGAACTCGCCGATCTGGCGCCAGTCGCCCTGCGCCTCGAGCACGAACACCGATTCGCCCGGCTGCAGGACGGACTGGACTTCGTAGGCCATGCCGGGGCCGGAGCGGACGTTGCTGTCCGGCGTGGTGACGACGGCCGCGGTCACCGGCCGGGTGTAGCGGCCGTAGATCCAGTGCGCCTTGCTCTGGGCCACCTTCAGCCAGCCGTTGGTTTCGGCGTAGACCCGCATGATGGCGCCCAGGCCGAGCGGGCCGTGATCCGTGATCTTCGGGTGTGTGCTGGCCGGTCCCGAGCGGACGTTGAGCGCGCTGGCCGTGACCGCCACATAGCGCTGCACGCCGGGCAGGTCGATCGGTGCCGGGCTGGTCGGGCCGGGGCTCGAGCCGGGCGCCAGCTGCATTTCTGCCTTCAGCAGGGGCAGGAAATGGGCGTTGAACGCGGCCTTCGTGTTGCCGCCGAAGAACGCACTGCCGGGGCAGGACTTCGCGGCAAACCAGTGGTGGTAGACGATGTGGCCGTCGTCCGGCGTGATGGTCGAGAACCGCTTCAGGAGCGCCGCCGCGACCTTCACGATGGCGCTTTTCTGCGCCGGGTGCATGGTGTCGCGTCCGGCGTCGAAGTCACCGACGTTCTCGATGCAGATGCCGCCCGAGTTGTGGTTCGTGATGCAGGCCGGTCCCTGGTTCAGGGGGCGGCCGGTCAGGATGTCGCCGTCGGGAAAGATGGAGAAATGCTGCCCGATGTCGGCAAACCCGCGCTCCTGCACGTGCGAGCGCTTCATCGCCGCCTGGCGCTCGAAATGGTTCGAGCCGTTGAAGTGCGAATAGTTGGGCACCCACGTGTGATGCAGCTGCAGGTGGTTGACCAGGCGCGTCACCGATTGCCGGGCGATCCAGCCGGTGAATTCGTCCGGTGTCATGCGGGTAAAACCATACTGCGACTGCATGGAACCCTCCTCGATGTCAGGGTCGCCCGGCTGGCGCTGGGCCTGGGCGGTCCGCTGAAGAACCCCGAATCGGCCGATTCATCCCGGCTCGAATCCGGTCGCCGCTTCAATCGTAGCCGGCTGCGCGGCCGACGGCAATGATGTCCCGGACGCCGGCAGGGGCGCGGACCGGGGCTCAGCCCGGGGCCGGCTGGGCGCGCTGGCGCAGCGCCAGCCAGGCCAGCGCCAGCCCGGTGATGGCGATCGGCACCAGCGAGCCGAGGTTGAGCCAGAGCCAGCCCTGGGTCGTCACCAGCGCGCCCGAGGCAAACGAGGTGAAGGCCATGGTGGCGAAGACCCAGAAATTGATCGCGCCCTGCGCGCGGTCCTTCTCCTCCGGCCGGTAGGCCTGCAGCGCCAGCGTGGTGGCGCCGGTGAACAGGAAGTTCCAGCCCACGCCCAGCAGCATGAGCGAAATCAGGAAGTGGTGGAACTCCATGCCCATCAGGGCCACCGCCACGCACAGCAGGTTCAGCACCACCCCGGCGGCCATCACCTGCAGCACACCGAAGCGCTTGATCAGGCCGCCGGTGAAGAAGCCTGGCGCATACATGCCGATCACGTGCCATTGCAGCACGGTGGCGGTGTGGTCGAAGACGAAGCCGCTCACTTCCATCGCCAGCGGCGTTGCCGCCATCAGCAGGTTCATCACGCCATAGCCCATGGCGGCGCCCAGGGTGGCGACGATGAACACCGGCTGGCGCATGATCTGCCCCAGGCTGCGGCCCTGCGGCGCGTGCCGGGCGTGCGCCGGCACGGCCGGAAACCGGATCAGCGCGATCACGCCCATGGCCAGCAGCGCCACCACCGCCAGCGCCAGGTAGGCGCCGACGAAGGGCGTGGGCAGCAGGGCGCGTGTCCAGGCCGCCAGGTTGGGGCCGATGACGCCGCCCAGCAGGCCGCCGGCCAGCACCAGCGACACTGCCTTCTCGCGCCAGTCGGCGACCACCAGCTCGGCCGCAGCGAAGCGGTAGAGCTGGCCGTTGGCGTTGTAGTAGCCGGCCACCACGGTGGCCAGCATCAGCAGCCAGAAGTGGCGCGAGGCCGCGGCGTAGGCGGCCAACAGGGCCGAGCCCAGCGCCACCACCAGGCCGATCTGGAACGAGCCACGCCGGCCCCAGCGCATCTGCGTGCGCGCCACCAGCGGTGCCGCCATGGCGCCGCCGACCACGTAGCCCATCACCGGCAGCGTCGCCATCCAGGGCAGCGGCGCCAGCTGCAGTCCGACCAGGCCGTTGATGGCGATGAAGGTGACGTTGTTGATCAGGAACAGGCCCTGGGCCAGGGTCAGCAGCAGCAGGTGGCGGTTCATCAGGTGCCCTGGTTCAGGAAATGGTGAGGCAGGCCAGTGCGGCCAGCGGTGCGGTTTCTGCGCGCAGCACGCGCGCGCCCAGGCTCAGTGGCACAAAGCCGGCCGCGCGCGCCAGGACTTCCTCGTCCGGGTCGAGTCCGCCTTCGGGGCCGGACAGCAGCGTGACCGGGGATGGGCGCGGCAGCGCGCAGACCTCGTCCTGCAGGCCGGGCGCATCGGCCGCTGGTGTCAGCAGCCAGCGCGCACCGTCATCCGGCCGTGCGAGCAGGGCGGCCAGCGTGGCGGGCGGGTGGATCAGCGGCAGGCGGTTGCGTCCGCACTGCTCGCATGCGGCGGCCGCCGTCGCCTGCCAGCGGGCGTGCTTGCGGTCGGTGCGGTCACCGCTCAGGCGTACGTTGCCACGCGCGGTCAGCACCGGGGTCAGGCTGGCGACTCCCAGTTCGGTGGCCTTCTCGACCAGCCATTCCATGCGCTCGGTGGCCATCAGGCCGACCGCCAGGTGCACGGGGCGCGTCGCCTCGCGCTCGATCGGGTGGTGCGCGCCAACCCGCACCTCGACTTCGCTGCGGCCCATGCGCGTGATGGTGGCCGTCCATTCGCCCCCGTCACCGGTGAACAGGGTCAGGACCTGACCCGGTTGCATGCGCCGAACCTGCACGTGGCGCGCGGCGCCGGACGGCAGCACGAAGTCGGCGCCGCTGGTCAGCGTGGCTGGAACGTGGAAGCGAGGCATGTCGGGTGATCCGTTGAGCGCTGCCGATGGTACC
>CAYRHV010000193.1:0-4791 GCA_964424045.1 uncultured Ottowia sp.
GCGCAGCAGGAAGCGTGGGGGCCTACATCCCCTTTTGTGGCAACTGCGACAACTGCCTGCAGCCGCCCGAGACCTGGGACGCCACCGACGCGGCGCGCAAGCTGCTGTCGACCATCTACCGCGTGCGCGAGATGAGCGGCATCGGCTTCGGCGCCGGCCACCTGATGGACATCCTGCGCGGCAAGGAGACCGACAAGGTGCGGCAGTTCGGCCACGAGGGGCTGAGCACCTTCGGCCTCGGGCACGAATACAGCGAGGCGCAGCTGCGCGGCGTGCTGCGCCAGCTCATCGCCCTGGATGCCATCGGCATCGATGTCGAGAGCTACAACACGCTGTTCCTGCGCGATGCGGCACGGCCCATCCTGCGCGGCGAGCAGGCCTTGCACCTGCGTGCCGCCAGCGCGGCGGCGCGCACGCCGCGGCAGCTGCGCAAGGTGCGTGCTGCCAGGGCGTCCACGCAAGGGCTGGACGAGCCGGCGCAGCAGCGCCTGGAGGCACTGCGGGCCTGGCGCACCGAAGTCGCGCGCGCGCACGACCTGCCTGCCTACGTGATCTTCCACGACGCCACCCTGGTGGCGATTGCCGAACGGGCCCCGCGCACCAGCGCCGACCTGCAGGGCATCCACGGCATCGGCGCCGCCAAGCTGGAGAAATACGGCACCCAGGTGCTCGAGCTGTTGCAGGACGTCGCCGCCTGAGGCGAACCGGCGTTCGATGTGATGAATGACGGATACACCGGCATGAGTGCGCCCTGCCGTTGCACCGAGAGATGCCGCCGCTGACGACCGATCCGCAGCATTGGATCGCCGCCCGCCACGCTGCGCTCGCGGCTAAAGACTAGTTTCGTTCGCGATGACGGATCTGGGCTGGATGCGGCGGCGCGAGTAGTTGCCGGCGTGCCGCTCGAATTCGTCATTGCGAGGAGCCAGGGGCGACGCGGCAATCCAGCTTGACGGCTTGCAGCGTCCCGACGGCCTGAGTCAACGCGAGGGTGGTGCCGGAAGCAAACCACGCCTGGAGAGCCACCCGCAGCACTGGATCGCCGCACTTCGTTCGCGATGACGGATCTGGGCTGGATGCGGCGGCGAGAGTAGTTGCCGGCGTGCCGCTCGAATCCGTCATTGCGAGTCGGCGCAGCCGACACGGCAATCCAGCTCGACGACCCGCAGTGCGATCGGGGCTTGAGACGAACTGGCGTTCGACATGACGAATGACCCCGCTGCGCAATGACCGCAGCGTCAGGGGTCATGCAGGCTTCGGCCCGGGCCGCCGCCGGCCGTGACAAAAGCCGCAGCCCGGCGCGCCGCTGCCCCGACGCCCCGGCTGTGCGTGAAATGCAACACAGACCTTCCCCGATCCCGTAGAGACAATTGCTTACGGGGTCCGATTGCCCCAGAGGGAAGGATCATGAAAACGAACAAGACGCTGATGTACGGGCCGCGCTGCCAGGTCGTCGCTGCCCAGGTGGCGTTCATGCTGGCCCTGGTGCTGACGGCTTCGCAGGCGCGCGCCGCCACCGGCACCCTGGCTTCGTCCAGCCTGCCGCTGCTGCTGTTGATGGTGCCCCTGCTGCTGGCACTGGCCTATGCCGTGCGCAGCTGGACGCCCCGCCTGCGGCGCCGCACCGCCGTGCAGCGGCCCGGCGCGGCCGCGGAATGGGCGCGCCTGGTGCGCCAGGCGGACCAGTTCTTCGACGCCCATGGCCTGGCGGGGCGCGATCCGGCGCAGGCTTGGAATCCCGCCCAGGACCTGCTGCTGCACCGCGATCGGCATGCCTGCGTGGTGCGGGCCCGCCTGTGGCGGGCGCGCCAGGTCGATGCCGCGGCCGTGCAGCAGCTGGCGCGCGACGTGGCGCGTGTGGGGGCCAACCGCGGCATCCTGCTGTGCGCGCGCGACGTCTTCACGCCCGCTGCCCAGCAGCTGGCTCGCCAGCAGCGAATCATGCTGCTCGACCCGACGCACATGCCGACGCAGGCGGCCCCGCACGCTGCGGCACCGACCCGCTCCGCGGTGCGGCCCGAGCTGGAAGCGGTGCGCACGACCGAGGCGCCGGCGCCAGAGACGAACGTCGCCCCCGAGCTGGCACCGACGCTGCTGCTGCGTCCGCGCCGTCCCGCGCATGCGCGCGTCGAATTCCAGCCCACCGAGCCCCTGATCGATCAGCCCGAGGACGCTGCAGAAACCGAGGCCGGGCATCGCCCCCTGTTGCTGGACGACTGGCGGGCCAGCCTGGCGCGGCGCGAGTTTCTGCCCACCGAGCCGCTGCTCGACCAGCCCGAGCGCACGGCGGCTGAAGCCGAGACCGATGCCGATTCCGGCGCGCCGCTGCTGGGTGACTGGAAGCCGGCTGCGTCCCGCCCCGAGTTCCTGCCGACCGAGCCGCTGGTGGATGACACCGAACGCGCTGCGCCCGATGCCGGCCCCCGGGCGCCGCTGCTGGGCGACTGGAAGCCGGTCCGGTCGCACCCCGAGTTCCTGCCGACCGAACCCCTGCTCGACGCGCCCGAAGGCGAAGCCGAGAACGCTGCCGGTGAGACGGCTCAGCCGGCACCCCTGCTGCCCGACTGGTGGCCGGTGGCGTCGCAGCCCGAGTCCACGCCCGCCGGGTCGTCGCTGTCGTCCGGGGATGATACGCAGACACCTCCCCAGGCGCCGGCGTCGTTCACGGCGGCATCGCCCATCATCGTGAGCGGGGTGCCGCTGCTGACCGAGCGCCCGGCGCCCTCGCGGCGCGGGTTCCTGCCGACCCGGCCATTGCCGGCCAGCGGCCTGCTCGCGTTGTAATGGTTTCCGCGCGACGCCGCGGCCGCCTCAGCTGAAAAAGCCGATCGAGCGCTGCTCCCGCACCTCGGGCTTGATGCGGTGCTCGGCCTCGAGCTGCTCGAGGAATTCGTCGGGCGTGAACGCGGCTGCCAGGATGTCGGCCTGGCGCTTGACGGCGGCAAAGTCGCCCGGGCACAGCTGCTCCAGCTGCGCCAGGCGTCGGCGCGCCGCGTCGGTCAGGCGCTTCGAACTGCCACCCAGCGCCTCGGTGACGAACATGCGCTCGCGCTGCTCGGCCGTCAGCGGCTTGAAGCGGATCTTGAAGGCAAAGCGCCGCAGCGCCGCCTGGTCGATGCGCTCCATCAGGTTGGTGGTGCAGACGAACACGCCGTCGTGGCGCTCCATCTGCTGCAGCATCTCGTTGACCTCGGTGACCTCGTAGCTGCGCTGGGCGTCGCGCCGGTCCAGCAGGAAGCTGTCGGCCTCGTCCAGCAGCAGCACCGCCTTCTCCTCGCTGGCCTGGCGGAACATGGCGGCCATGTTCTGCTCGGTCTCGCCGACGAACTTGCTCACCAGGTCGCTGGCCTGGCGCACCATCAGCGGCTGGCCCATCTCGGCGGCGATGTATTCGGCCAGCGCCGTCTTGCCGGTGCCCGGCGCGCCGTAGAAGCACAGCGAGCCGTGCTCGCGCGCCTTCAGCGCCTGCACGATGCGCGGCACCTCGAAGCGGCTGTCCACGTTCAGCATCGCCAGGTCGTAGGTCGTGACCGCCTGGCGTTCGCGCCGCCCGGCGCTGCCGTCGCCGCGCCCCAGCGCCGCGTCGGCGTTCTTCAGCTGGCGCTCGACCAGCGCCTCGAAGGCGGCGCCGCCGCGCGTCTCCTCGCCGTGCGCCAGCTTGGCAAAGCGCACCGCGGTGCGGATCTGCGCCGGCGTCAGGCCCTGGCGCTCGGTCAGCCGCGCCACCAGCGCATCACTCACCGCCACGCCGTCGAGGGCGCGGCGCACCAGCTGCTCGCGCGCGCCGGGTGGCGGCGACTTCAGCTCCAGGTGGTAGGCAAAGCGGCGCCGGAACGCCGGGTCGATCTGCTCGATCCGGTTGGTGACCCAGATCGTCGGCACCGGGTTGCTCTCCAGGATCTGGTTCACCCAGGCCTTGCCGCTGACGCTGTGGCCGGCCGGGCCGAAGGCCTGCTGCTCGGCGCGCGCCATCAGGCCGGCGGCGTCGACGCTGATGGGCGGGAACACGTCCTCCACCTCGTCGAACAGCAGCGCCGCGTCCTGCGATCCCTTGAGGAAGACCTGCGCGATCTGCATCGAGCGGTAGCGGTCGCGGCCCGACAGGCTGTTGCCGTCGCGGTCCGCGTATTCAACCTCGAACAGCGCCAGCCCGGCCTCGCGCGCCACCACCTTGGCCAGCTCCGTCTTGCCGGTGCCGGGCGGGCCGTAGAGCAGCACGTTGACGCCCAGCGCGTGCGTGCGCTGCGCCTGGCGCAACAGGTTCACCAGCACCTGGGCGTCCTCGCTGACAAAGGCGAAGTCGCCCAGCTTCAGCGCGCTCTTGCTGGCCGGCCGCGTGAACACCGCCATCAGCTCGGCGCGGTTGCGGTATTCGCGCATCAGCACCGGCGGCAGCTTCTCGCTCACCTTCATCAGGTCGGCCAGGTCGGTGATGCTGTGCTCGGAGATCAGGTTCTCGACCAGGCCGATGCGCTCCAGCCGGCTGCCGGCGCGCAGCGCCTCGCCCACCTCGGCCGCGTTCACCCCGGCCAGCTCGGCGATCGCCGCATAGGCCTCGGGCGCATTGCTGACCTTGAACTCCACCAGCAGGCTGCGCAGCTCGCGCTGGTAGCGCGCCAGCGTGCCGTAGAGCAGCAGCGCGCGCTCGGCCTGGTTCAGCTGCAGCAGCTTGGCCAGGGCATCGATGTTCTTCTCCACCAGGGTGGACTGCTTCTTCAGCGCGTGGCGCAGCCAGTGGCCGGTGGCCGTCAGCAGCGCCAGCACGTCCTTGGGCGCGTCCTTGGCGTATTC
>CAYRHV010000194.1:0-4790 GCA_964424045.1 uncultured Ottowia sp.
GAAATACATCGGTCCAATGGTGAGCAATCGTAGCTCGCGTGGCAGACCCTGAAGCACTGCGGGGATGGGCCATGACACCGGTTTCGAGGCGGGCGGACAGGGTACGCGGTTGCATTTCGAAGCCTTCAGACCCCGAGTCTTTGCACAGGCCCGGGCCCGCGTCCCATGATGAAGACAGCCCGGGCGCGACTGCAACGGCCTGGATTCGAATCGGAACCCGAATCGGGCCGCTGGCACAGGAGCCGCGCATCTGCCGGCATCACGGCCGCTTCCGGGTGCAGACAGGAGCAGACATCATGAAAGCAAGCAAACCCCTTCTTCGCCACGCTTCCTGCGCCGTCGTGCTGCTGGCCGCCCTGGCCAGCGCCGGCTGCGCCAGCCGGCCGACCAATGCCCAGGTCGGCACCGGCGTGGGTGCCGTGGTCGGCGGCGCCACCGGCCACGTGCTGTTTGGCGGTCCCCTGGGCACCATCGGTGGTGCCGCAGCCGGCGCGCTGATCGGCAACGAGGTCGGCAAGAACCAGCGCTGAAGCCGGGCCGGCGTCGCGTGGTGCCGGCCTACTTGCCGACGAGCTGATTGAGCTTGTCGGCCTCGAAGCTTTCCTGCAGGCCGGCCTCGTCCGGCACGCAGCCGGGGCCGGCCCGGTCCGCCAGCTGCTCGATCGCCTTCCACAACAACGCGATCTGGTGCTCGTTGCTGGCAGTGCCGTCGATCAGGCCGCGCAACGCCTGGCTCACCGGATCGTCGTTCTGCGTCACGCCGTAGGCCGAGAAACCCAGTCTCGCCGCCGCCTCCTCGCGCCGCGAGGCATCCTCGGCCAGGATGATGCGTGCCGGGTTGCCGATCGCGGTGGCGCCCGCCGGCACCGGCTTGGTAACCACGGCCGAGGAACCGATCTTGGCGCCATCGCCGACCGTGAAGCCGCCCAGGATCTGGCTGGAAGCACCGACGATCACGCCCTTGCCCAGTGTCGGATGCCGCTTGCTGCCCTTGGCCAGCGAGGTGCCGCCCAGGGTCACGCCCTGATAGATGGTGCAGTCGTCGCCGATCTCGGCGGTCTCGCCGATCACCACCCCCATGCCGTGATCGATGAAGACACGCTGGCCGATCTTCGCCCCCGGGTGGATCTCGATGCCGGTCAGAAAGCGCCCCCAGTGGGAGATCCAGCGCGCCAGCCAGTGCCAGCCCTTCTCCCACAGCCAGTGCGCCAGCCGGTGCAGCACCAGGGCGTGGAAGCCCGGATACGAGAACACCACGTCCCAGACGCTGCGCGCGGCCGGGTCGCGTTCCAGGATGGCCTGGGTGTAGGAACGGATGCGGGACAACATGGTGCGCGAAAGTTTAGTGCCTGCGGCCGGCGGCTGCATCCTGCATGGCGCGTGCGATGCCGCGCAGGATGTGGATTTCCTCCAGGCTGGGGGCGGCGCGGTTGAACAGCTGCTGCAGGCGCGGCATCAGCTTGCGCGGCGCCGCCGGATCGAGGAAGCCGGTTGCCACCAGCGCCTGCTCCCAGTGCGCCAGCATCTGGCCCAGCTGGGCCGCATCGGCCGGGGCATGTTCCGGCACGCTGGCCGGCGGCTCGGCGGCCCAGCCGCCGGCGTGCGCCGCCAGCGCCTGGCGCCAGTCGTAGGCAATCAACTGCGCGGCGGCCGCGAGATTGAGTGAGCCGTAGGCCGGATCCGTCGGGATGCTGAGCGCCGCATGGCAGCGGTAGACGTCCTCGTTGCTCATGCCATAGCGCTCGCAGCCGAACAGCAGGGCCACGCCCGGGGGCGGCGCCGAAGCGTCCGGCGTCGCCCCCAGCAGCTGCTGGAAGTGCGCGCGCGGCGTGCGCGTCGGCGGGCCGAAGTCGCGCGGCGTCATGACCGTGGCGCACAGGTGCGTCATGCCGTCCAGAGCCTCGTCCAGGGTGGCCACGGCCCGCGCCTTCCGGAGCACATCGGCAGCGCCGCTGGCGCGCTCGATCGCTTCCGTGCGTGTCAGCACGTCGGGCCAGCGCGGACGCACCAGCACCAGGTCGTCGAAGCCCATCACCTTCATGGCCCGCGCCACGGCGCCGACGTTGCCGGCGTGACTGGTCTCGATCAGGATGAAGCGGGTGTGCACGGCGTCCATGGGAGCCGATTGTCGCGCCGCCACCCGGTCAAGGGCCGCGCCACGCCTTACCATCGGCGCTTGTACCGCACCCTCCCATGTCCACTCCTGCTCCCGCCGATCCAAGCCTGATCGATTCGCGCACCGCGGCCTGGCGCCTGCTGGCCACGCTCGGCCTGGTGGCGCTGGGCAACAGCAGCATGTACGTGGTGTCGGTCGTGCTGCCGGTGGTGCAGGGCGAGTTCGGCGTCAGCCGCGGCGCCGCTTCCATGCCCTACACGCTGATGATGGTCGCGCTCGGCCTGGGCGGCATCTTCACCGGCCGCCTGGCCGATCGCCACGGCATCGCGCGCGTGCTGGTGCTGGGCGCCGCCGCGGTGGGCGCCGGCTACCTGTGGGCGGCCATGGCCGGCGGCATCTGGGCCTTCGGGCTGGCGCACGCCCTGCTCGGCTTCCTGGGCGGCGCCGCCACCTTCGCGCCACTGATGGCCGACACCACGCTGTGGTGGCACCGGCGCCGCGGCATCGCGGTGGCGATCTGCGCCAGCGGCAACTACATCGCGGGCGCCATCTGGCCGCCGCTGGCGCAGTGGGGCATCGAGCATTACGGCTGGCGTCCGACCTACCTGGCGCTCGGCCTGCTGTGCAGCACCGGCATGGTGCTGCTGGCGCTGCGCATGCGCCAGCGCCCGCCGCTGGTGCAGGAGCCGACCGCGGGCACGGCGACACGCGCGGTGACGGGCGAGCGCCCGTTCGGCCTGCCGCCGGCACATGCGCAGTGGCTGCTGTGCGTGGCCGGCGTGGCCTGCTGCGTGGCGATGGCGATGCCGCAGGTGCACATCGTCGCCTACTGCACCGACCTGGGCTACGGTGCCGCGCGCGGCGCCGAAATGCTGTCGCTGATGCTGTTTGCCGGCATCTTCAGCCGCCTGCTGTCGGGCTGGATCTGCGACCACATCGGCGGCATCCGCACGCTGCTCATGGGCTCGCTGCTGCAGGGCATCGCCCTGCTCATGTTCCTGCCGTTCGACGGCCTGGTGTCGCTGTATCTGATCTCGGCCCTGTTCGGCTTCTTCCAGGGCGGCATCGTGCCCTCCTACGCCATCATCGTGCGCGAGCACTTCGCGCCGCGCGAGGTCGGCGCGCGTGTCGGCGCCGTCATCATGGCGACCATGCTCGGCATGGCGCTGGGCGGCTGGATGAGCGGCTGGATCTTCGACGTCACCGGCAGCTACCACGCCGCCTTCGTCAACGGCATCGGCTGGAACCTGCTCAACCTCAGCATCGCCGGCTGGCTCTACCTGCGCACGCACGGCCCGCGCGGACGCTGGGCGCGCGCCGGCTGAACCCGCACGGGCCGGCGCTGCGCGGCTGGCGCGAAGCGTCTAACATCGGACGCCACGGCAGGTGCGACCCGGCTCGCGCCGCCGCCACAACGACAAGCCACTGCCGATGACCGTTCCGGATCCTTCCACCCTGCCGCTGGCCGGCGTGCGCGTGATCGAGTTCTGCTCCACCGCCGCCGGGCCGTTTTCCGCCATGCTGCTGGCCGACATGGGCGCCGACGTGATCAAGGTCGAGCCGCCCGCGGGCGATGGCCTGCGCAACTGGCCGCCGCTGTCGGACGGCTACAGCGAAAACTTCGCCTCGCTGAACCGCAACAAGCGCTCGGTGGTGCTCGACCTGAAGCAGCAGGGCGACCTGGCGCTGGCGCGCCGGCTGATCCGGGACGCCGAGGTGGTGGTCGAGAACAATCGTCCGGGCGTGATGGACCGCCTGGGCCTGGGCTATGCGGCCCTGAGCGCGGACCAGCCCGGACTGATCTACGCCTCCATTTCCGCCTACGGCCAGAGCGGTCCGCGCGCCAGCGAGGGCGGCTTCGACCTCACGGTGCAGGCCGCCGCCGGCGTCATGAGCGTGACCGGCGAGCCTGGCGGGGCGCCGGTCAAGTGCGGCGTGCCGCTGTCGGACTTCGCCTCCGGCCTGTATGCCGCGTTCTCGATCGCTGCCCTGCTGGTGCGCGTGCGCGCGGGCGGGCGCGGCGCCCACATCGACATCCCGATGTTCGGCTGCACGCTGGGCATCGCCGCGCTGCAGACCAGCGAATACTTCGGCAACGGGCGCAGCCCGGGCAAGCTGGGTTCGGCGCATCCGCGCAACGCGCCCTACCAGGCCTTCCGCGCGCGCGACGGCCACTTCGCCATCGCCGCCGGCACGCACAAGCTGTGGCTGGCGGTGCTGGACGTGGTCGGCCACCCCGAGCTGGCCGAGGACGCGCGCTTTCTCAGCACCACCGACCGGGCGCGCCACCAGGAGGCGCTGAAGGACCTGCTCGAGGCCGTGTTCACGCAGCAGCCGGTGGATCACTGGATCGCCGCCTTCAACCGGGCCGGCGTGCCGCATGCGCGCATCAACGACTACGCCGCCGCGCTGGCCGACCCGCAGACTGCGCACATGGGCTGGGTGCAGCCGCTGACGCTGCCGGGCGGCCACCAGACGCGCACCTTCGCCTCGCCGCTGCGGCTCGACGGCGTGGGGCTGCCGATCCGCTCCCGTCCGCCGGCGCTGGACGAACACGGCGCCGCGATCCGCGCTGCCCATCCGGAGGATGCCCGATGAAACCCGAGAACCGCCTGCTCAGTTTCGTCGTCGCCATGACGCGCCTGGTCGAAGGCGGGCCGGCCGACGAGGCGCA
>CAYRHV010000195.1:0-4785 GCA_964424045.1 uncultured Ottowia sp.
GCCGGCAAGTCGACCACCCTGGCGTCCATGCTCGACCACCGCAACGAACGCGTGAGCGGCCACATCCTGACGATCGAGAACCCGGTCGAATACATGTTCACCAATAAGAAGTCGCTGATCAACCAGCGCGAGGTGGGCACCGACACCGCCACCCTGCAGGTGGCGCTGATGAATGCCCTGCGCCAGGCGCCGGACGTGATCATGATCGGCGAGATCCGTGACCGCGAAACCATGACCGCGGCCATCGCCTACGCCCAGTCGGGCCACCTGTGCGTGGCCACGCTGCACGCCAACAACAGCTACCAGGCGCTCAACCGCGTGCTCAGCTTCTACCCGGTCGAGGTGCGCCCGACCCTGCTGGGTGACCTGGCGGCGGCGCTGAAGTCGATCGTCTCGCAGCGCCTGATCCCCACCGTCGACGGCGGCCGCACGCCCGCGGTCGAGGTGCTGCTGAACACCAAGCTGGTGTCCGAACTGATCGAAAAGAGCGACTTTGCCGGCGTCAAGGAAGCCATGGACAACGCCATGGCCGAAGGCTCGCAGACCTACGAGCAGGACCTGGCGCGCCTGATCCTGGAAGGCCGCATCGACCGCAAGGACGGCCTGGCCTTTGCCGACTCGCCCACCAACCTGATGTGGCGGCTGCAGAACCAGACCGTGCGCCAGAGCAGCAACAAGCAGGACGACGAGGAAGACGCCAGCGACCAGCCGTCCTTTACCGAGATCACGCTCGACGTGCGGCCGAGCGGCTTCGGGCTCACCGGCTTTGCGCCTTCCACCTTCGAGGCCTCGGGCTTTCGCGAATCCCGCGTCGGCGGCTTCAAGGACTCGCGCCTCGGCGACGCCTGAGCCGGCGCGCGCCGCGCCTGCGGCTGGCGCGCGACCTCCCGGTCCGGGACCGGTCATCCCGCACGACCCACGGGTGCCTGCCGGCAGCCGGCGCGTGTTCGCGGCAAGATAGAGCCCCATGATCGTTCTTGACCAGCTCACCCTGCGCCGCGGCACCAAGGTCCTGCTGGACCAGGCCAGCGCCACCATCCATCCGGGCGAAAAGGTCGGTCTGGTGGGCCGCAACGGCGCCGGCAAGTCGTCCCTGTTCGCCCTGCTGTCGGGCGCGTTGCACGAGGATGGCGGCGACTGGTCGATGCCGCCCGGCTGGCGCCTGGCGCAGGTGGCGCAGCAAATGCCCGAGACCGACCAGGACGCCACCGGCTTCGTGCTGGCCGGCGACGAACGCCTGCTGGCCCTGCAGGCGCAGCTGGCGCGGGCCGAGCAGGCCGGCGACGGGCTGGCCATCGCCCAGCTGCACGCCGACCTGGCCGACGCCGGCGCGCACGATGCCCGCGCCCGCGCCCAGGCGCTGATCCTCGGCCTGGGCTTCCAGCCGCCCGAGCTCGACCAGCCGGTGAACCGCTTCTCCGGCGGCTGGCGCATGCGCCTGCAGCTGGCGCGCGCCCTGATGGCGCCGAGCGACCTGCTGCTGCTGGACGAACCCACCAACCACCTCGACCTCGACGCCCTGGTGTGGCTGGAGGGCTGGCTGACGCGCTACCCCGGCACGCTGATCGTGATCAGCCACGACCGCGAATTCCTGGATGCCGTCACCCGCGTCACCCTGCACATCGACAGCGGCCAGCTGACGCGCTACGGCGGCAACTACAGCGCCTTCGAAGAGCTGCGCGCCGCCCAGCTGGCGCAGCAGCAGTCCGCCTACACGCGCCAGCAGGAGAAGATCGCGCACCTGACGCGCTTCATCGACCGCTTCAAGGCCAAGGCGACCAAGGCACGCCAGGCACAAAGCCGCATCAAGGCGCTGGAGCGCATGGAGCGCGTGGCACCCGTGCTGGCCGACGCCGAATTCGAATTCGAATTCGCCCCTCCGCCACAGCTGCCCAACCCGATGCTGGTGATCAGCGGCGGCAGCTGCGGCTACCCAGGCTCGCCAACGCCCCGCGTGATCCTGCGCGGCGTCGAGCGCACCCTCCTGGCCGGCCAGCGCATCGGCATCCTGGGCGCCAACGGGCAGGGCAAGTCGACCCTGGTGAAGACCATCGCGCGCGAGCTGCCGCTGCTGGCCGGCACGCTGACCGAGGGCAAGGGCCTGGCGATCGGCTATTTCGCACAGCAGGAGCTCGACGTGCTGCACGCCGACAGCAGCCCGCTGGAGCACCTGGTGCGCCTGGCGCGCGAAACCGGCCAGCAGCACAGCGAGGCGGCGCAGGAGCAGCGGCTGCGCGACTTCCTGGGCCGCTTCAACTTCGCCGGCGCGATGGCGATGCAGCCGGTCGGCCGCTTTTCCGGCGGCGAGAAGGCGCGCCTGGTGCTGGCCATGCTGGTCTGGCAGCGCCCCAACCTGCTGCTGCTGGACGAACCCACCAACCACCTCGACCTGGCTACGCGCGAAGCCCTGGCCGTGGCGCTGAACGAATTCGACGGCACGGTGCTGCTGGTAAGCCACGACCGCGCCCTGCTGCGCCGCGTCTGCGACGAGTTCTGGCTCGTGGCCGATGGCGTGGTGCAGCCTTTCGACGGCGATCTCGAGGACTACCAGCGCCACGTGCTGGAGCAGGCCCGGCGCCGACGCGAAGCCGCGGCCGGCGCTGCCCCAGCGACGGCTGGCACGGCCGCCGGCGCGCCGCTGAACCCGGCCGAGCAGCGCCGCCTGCAGGCCCGGCAGCGCCAGCAGCTGGCCACGCAGACGCGGCCGCACCGCCAGGCGCTAGAACGTGCCGAAGCCCGCATGGACGCCATCGCCGAGGAGCGTGACGCGCTCGAGCAGCAGCTGGCCGGCCCGCTGGAGCCGGCGCAGATCGCCGACGCCGGCCGGCGCCTGAAGGCGCTGCAGGACGAACTGGCGGCGCTGGAAGAAGACTGGCTCGCGCACAGCGAAGCCATCGAGTCCATCGAAGCCACCGCGGCCTGACCCCCTCGCGCCCGCCATGCCCGACGCGCCGCGCAGCCGCATCGACTTCGCCGACCCGCGCCAGGCGGACGGCGCGCGCCTGCGCCTGGCCTTCGGGCCGCCGCGCGAAGTCCTGCGGGCCGACACCGTGGCGCAGCTGCGCGCCGTCATCGATCGTGCCGAAACCGCGGCCCGGGGCGGCGCCTGGGTGCTCGGCTGGCTCTGCTACGAGGCCGCGCCCGCCTTCGACCCCGGCCTGGCCGTGCATCCGCACCCGGCCGGCACGCCGCTGGCCTGGTTTGCCGTGCACGACACCGCCCGGCCCTGGCCCGACGCCTCGGCACCCGCCGCAGACGCCCGCATCCACTGGCAGGACGCGCCGCCGCGCAGCGCCTTCGACGCGGCCTGGGCCCGCATCCAGGATGATCTGGCGGCCGGGCACTACCGCCAGCTGAATCTGACGACCCAGCTGCGGGGCCAGTTCGAGGGCAGCGCCCAGGCCCTGTTCGCCGCCCTGCAGCGCGCCCAGCCCGGCGGCTACGCCGCGCACGTCGACACCGGCGACGGCCAGCAGGTGCTTTCCGTTTCGCCCGAGCTGTTCCTCGACTGGCACAGCCACGCCGATGGCCGCGGCACGCTGCTGAGCCGCCCGATGAAAGGCACGGCGCCGCGCGGCCGCGACCCCGAGCACGACGCCGAGCTGGCGCGCCAGCTGCAAGCCAGCGCCAAGGAGCGCGCCGAAAACACCCTGGCGGTCGAGCTGCTGCAGGCCGAACTGGCCCGTGTTGCCGTGCCCGGCAGCGTCCGGCTGGCGCGCCGCTTCGCGGTGCAGGCCCTGCCCACGGTGTGGCAGATGTGCAGTGACGTCGAAGCCGACAGCCGTGCCGGCACCCGGCTCTGGGACCTGCTGGCGGCGCTGTTTCCGGGCGCCTCGGTCACCGGCGCCCCGAAGGCCGCGGCCATGCACGCCATCCGCGCGCTCGAGCCCGGCCCGCGCGGCGTCTATTGCGGCGCCCTCGGCCTGCTGCGCCCGGCGCCCGAGCTCGGGCCGGGGGCCCTGGCCGCCACCTTCAACCTGCCGATCCGCACGCTGGAGCTGCACGGCCGGCAACTGCGCTGCGGCATCGGCAGCGGCATCACGGCGCAGGCCCGGGCCGACGACGAATGGCGCGAATGGCAGGCCAAGCGCGGCTTCCTGGACCGGGCCAGCACGCCGTTCTCGCTGCTTGAAACCCTGGCGCTGGAAGATGGCGAGCTGCGCCACGGCGCCGAGCACCTGGCGCGCCTGGCGCGCACCGCCGCGCACTTCGGCTACCCTTGGCCGGTCGATGCAGTGCAACACCAGCTGCAGGCCCTGCGCGAGCAATACCCACAGGGCCGCTGGCGCCTGCGCCTGCTGCTCGACGCCCAGGGCCACCTGCAGGCCGAAGTCCAGCCGCTGGCCGACACCCCGCTGCCGGTGCGCCTGGCGCTGGCCGACCGCCCGCTGGCCGAGGCTCACGGCGAATGGGTGCGTCACAAGACCACGCGCCGCACCCACTACGCGGCGCTGGCCCCCGCGCCGGGCAGCGGCATCTTCGACACCCTGCTCTACAACCCGGCCGGCGAGATCACCGAAACCACCTTCGGCAACATCGCGGCCCAGGTCGACGGTGAATGGATCACCCCGCCCCTGCACTGCGGCCTGCTGCCCGGCATCGGCCGGGCCGTCGCGCTGCGCGAAGGCCGCCTGCGCGAGGCGGTGCTGCGCCTGGACGACCTCCCGCGCGTGCAGGCCTGGGCCTTCATCAACAGCCTGCGCGGCTGGCTGCCGGCGCAACTTGAATTCAACCTAAATCCGGCAGTTGACCGCTGATCGTCGTCTTGAAACCCGCATGAATATT
>CAYRHV010000196.1:0-4749 GCA_964424045.1 uncultured Ottowia sp.
GACCTGGAGGAATCGGTCAAGTGGTACACCGACGTCATGGGCCTCAAGCCCATGGGCCGCGACAAGCAGGGCCGGGCCTATTTCAAGACCCGTGCCGAGCGCGACCACAACAGTGTCATCCTGCGCCAGGCCGACCAGGCCGGCATGGACTTCTTCGGCTTCAAGGTGCTGGACCAGGCCACGCTGGACGATTTCGAGAAGAAGCTGCAGGACTACGGTGTGGCCACCGAGCGCATGCCGGCCGGCGACCTGCTGGAGACCGGCGAGCGTGTGCGCTTCAAGATTCCGACCGGCCATACCATCGAACTCTACGCGGAGAAGACCGCCGTGGGTAGCGGGGTCGGCTGCGTCAACCCCGACATGGACGTGATCGACCAGCCCGGCATCACGCCGATCCGGCTGGACCACTGCCTGATCTACGGCGACGACCTGGACGGCGCGCGCGACCTGTTCATCAACGTCCTGGGTTTCACCCTGGTCGAGCGCGTGAAGCTGGAAGACGGCAAGACCGACCTGGCCGTGTGGCTGACCTGCAGCGCCAAGGCGCATGACATCGCCATCGTGCGCCACGGCGAGAAGGACAAGCTGCATCACGTGTCGTTCCAGCTCGGTACCTGGGAGCAGGTGCTGCGCGCCGCCGACATCATGAGCAAGAACCGGGTTTCGCTGGACATCGGCCCGACACGCCACGGCATCACCAACGGCACGACGATCTACTTCTTCGAGCCCTCGGGCAACCGCCTGGAGACCTTCAGCGGCGGCTACGACCACTACCCCGACATGGAGCCCATCACCTGGACCTGGGATGAGGTCGGCGCCGGCATCTTCTACCACGACCGCAAGCTCAACGACGCTTTCCTGAGCGTGGTGACCTGAAGCCGCGGTGGTGCCTGCAGGCCAGGCGCCCGGCCGGTGCGGCGCATGAAAGCACGGCGGGGGCCTGCCGGCCCCGACGTGCGTGCCGTGGCCGCAACCACACCCTGTGTCGAAGGAAATGACGATGACACATGCACACAGCATCGAGCAACGCACCATCACCGCCGAAGCGGCCAACGCGGCGGTGGTGGCGGCCGTCGCCAGGGCCGGTGAACTGGGCATCCGCATCAACGTGGCCGTGACCGATGCGTCGGGCGTGCTGGCCGCCTTCCTGCGCATGCCCGGGGCCTTCCTGCATTCGGTCGACATCGCCGTCGACAAGGCCTACACGGCGGCGGGCTTCGGCTTTGCCACGCGCGAGTGGGCCGGCATGCTGCAGGGCGACGAGGCACTGCGCCTGGGCATGCCGGTGCGGCCGCGCAACGTGGTGTTCGGCGGCGGGCTGCCGATGCGCGAGGGTGGGGCGCTGATCGGCGGCATCGGCGTCTCCGGGGGGTCGGCCGAACAGGACGAGATTTGCGCCCGCGCGGGCCTGGCCGCGCTGGGGCTGGATGCCGCGTGAGTGGCTGGCTTGCCAGGATCAGAGCAACGACATGAAAGAAATCCTCAACTTCATCAACGGCGAATACGTCAAGAACGCCAGTGGCAAGACCTTTGCCGACATCAATCCGGTCAATGGCCAGGTCATCGGCACGATCTACGAGGCCGGCCAGCCCGAGGTGAACGCCGCCGTGGCGGCCGCCAGGGCGGCGTTGACGGGCGACTGGGGCCGCATCTCGGTGACCGAGCGCTGCAAGCTGCTGGACGCACTGGCGGTCGAGATCAACTGCCGCTTCGACGACTTCCTGCAGGCCGAGATTGCCGACACCGGCAAGCCGCACCACCTGGCCTCGCACGTCGACATCCCGCGCGGCGCGGCCAACTTCCAGGTCTTCATCGACACCATCAAGAGCGCCTCCACCGAATCGTTCAAGATGACCACGCACGATGGCGCAACGGCGCTGTCCTACGGCGTGCGCGTGCCGCGCGGCGTGATTGCCGTGGTCTGCCCCTGGAACCTGCCGCTGCTGCTGATGACCTGGAAGGTCGGCCCGGCGCTGGCCTGCGGCAACACCGTGGTGGTCAAGCCGTCCGAGGAAACGCCGGCCACCGCCGCCCTGCTGGGCGAGGTGATGAACGCCGTGGGCGTGCCCAGGGGCGTCTACAACGTGGTGCACGGCTTCGGGCCCGATTCGGCCGGCGAGTTCCTGACGCGCCACCCCGACGTCAACGGCATCACCTTCACCGGCGAGACGCGCACCGGCGAGGCCATCATGAAGGCCGCCGCCGAGGGCATCCGGCCAGTGTCGATGGAGCTGGGCGGCAAGAACGCCGCCGTGGTGTTTGCCGATTGCGACCTGCAGGTCACGATCGACACCCTGACGCGCTCCTGCTTCGAGAACGCCGGCCAGGTGTGCCTGGGCACCGAGCGCGTCTACGTCGAGCGGCCGATCTTCGAGAAGGTGGTGGCGGCACTGAAAGAGCGCGCCGAGACCATGAAGCCCGGCGACCCGTACGACAAGGCCACGAAGATCGGCCCTCTGATCAGCAAGGAGCACCAGACCAAGGTGCTGTCCTATTATGCGAGGGCGCGCGAGGAGGGCGCCACGGTGGTGACCGGTGGCGGCGTCCCCGACATGCCGGAGTCGATGCAGGGTGGCAGCTGGGTGCAGCCGACGATCTGGACCGGCCTGCCGGACACGGCCAGCGTGATCACCGAAGAAATTTTCGGCCCCTGCTGCCACATCAGCCCGTTCGACAGCGAGGACGAGGTGCTGGCGCGCGTCAACACCAACCGCTACGGCCTGGCCACGGCGATCTTCACGCAGGACATCGGCCGCGCGAACCGCATGGCGCAGGGCATCCATGTCGGCCTGAGCTGGATCAACTGCTGGTTCCTGCGCGACCTGCGCACCTCGTTTGGCGGTTCCAAGCAGTCGGGCATCGGCCGTGAGGGCGGGCTGCACTCGTTCGAGTTCTACACCGACCTGCGCAACGTGATGGTGAAGTTCTGACCCGGCCGGAGCCTGCCGCCATGAATGCCTCTGCCAACCCGGAGCTCGGTCGCCGCGTCCGCACCGGCTCCTTCGAGACCAACCTGCTCGAGGCCGGCCCGGAGGGCGGGGTGCCGCTGCTGCTGCTGCACGGCTCCGGCCCCGGAGTCAGCGCCTGGGCCAACTGGCGCCTGGCGATTCCGGCGCTGGCCGCGCAGCGGCGCGTGCTGGCGCCCGATCTCGCGGGCTTCGGTTTCAGCGAGCGCGTTGCCGGGCAGTCCTACACCATGGACGCCTGGGTGCAGCAGGTGCTGGACCTGCTGGAGGCGCTGCAACTGCCGCGCGTCGACCTGGTCGGCAATTCGTTTGGCGGTGCGCTGGCACTGGCGCTGGCGATTCGCGCGCCGCAGCGCGTGCGGCGCCTGGTGCTGATGGGCAGCGTCGGCGTGTCGTTCGACATCACGCCGGGCCTGGACGCCGTCTGGGGCTACACCCCGTCGCTCGACGCCATGCGGGGGCTGCTCGACATCTTCGCCCACGACCGGGCGCTGGTGAACGACGAGCTGGCCCGCCTGCGCTACGAGGCCAGCATCCGCCCGGGCTTCCAGGAGTCGTTTGCCGCCATGTTCCCGGCGCCGCGCCAGCGCTGGGCGGACGCCATGGCGAGCCCGGAAGCCGCGATTCGCGCGCTGCCGCACGAGACCCTGATCGTGCACGGGCGCGAGGACCGGGTGATCCCGCTCGCCAATTCGCTGACACTGGCGCAGTGGATCGTGCGCAGCCAGCTGCACGTGTTCGGCCAGTGTGGCCACTGGACGCAGATCGAGCACAGCGCACGCTTCAACCGCCTGGTGGCAGACTTCCTGGCGGAAGCCGATGCGGCCACCCCGTGATCGAACGATTTATCAAGACAGAAGCATGGATACCGCACTCATCGAACAGCTGGGCGACGCCCTCTACGACGCCCTGCAGGCCTGCAGGACCCTGCCGCCGCTGACCGACACGCATGCCGGCATCACGGTGGACGATGCCTACGCCATCCAGCAGCGTCTGATGCAGCGACGCCTGGCTGCCGGCGAGAAGGTGGTGGGCAAGAAGATCGGCGTCACCAGCCAGGTCGTGATGGACATGCTGGGCGTGTTCCAGCCCGACTTCGGCTGGCTCACCGACGGCATGGTCTACAACGAGGGCGAGGCCGTGCCCATGAGCCGGCTGATCCAGCCCAAGGCCGAGGGCGAGATCGCCTTCGTGATGAAGAAGACCCTCAAGGGGCCAGGCGTCAGCGTGGCCGACGTGCTGGCGGCCACCGACGGCGTGATGGCCTGTTTCGAGGTCGTCGATTCGCGCATCCAGGACTGGAAGATCAAGATCCAGGACACCGTGGCGGACAACGCCAGCTGCGGCGTGCTGGTGCTGGGCGACCGGCTGGTGGACCCGCGCGACGTCGACCTCACCACCTGCGGCATGGTGCTGGAGAAGAACGGCGAGATCGTCGCCACCGGCGCCGGCGCCGCGGCGCTGGGTCATCCGGCCAACGCCGTGGCCTGGCTGGCCAACACCCTGGGCGCACACGGCATCGCGCTGGAAGCCGGCGAGGTGGTGCTGTCGGGTTCGCTCGGCATCATGGTGCCCGTGGCGGCTGGCGACAACCTGCGCGTGGCCATTGGCGGCATCGGCGGCTGCTCGATGCGATTCGTGTAAATGACAAATGACGAATGACCTCGCCTGCGGCATCGATGACAAATGAGGCCCATGGCCTTCTTCATTTGTCATTTGTCATTGAGTCCGCGCAGCGGCAAAGTCATTCGTCATCAAGACAAGCAAGGAAACAACCATGACT
>CAYRHV010000197.1:0-4735 GCA_964424045.1 uncultured Ottowia sp.
CTAGTGCAGATGTATATGCCATGCGCTGGCAAGTTTGAGGGGAAGCTGCTGCAGGCCAAGCCAGGCATTCCGGTGCCCCTAAGCGATTTGCGATTCAGGCGCGAAGACGTGCACGCGCTGGCCGATGCGTTTTGCGAACCCCGGGCCACCAAAGCGCCAACCGTCACCCAAGCCGCGCAGACAAGCGCCAGCGATGATGAACTGAGGGAAAAAATCCACGAAATCGCCCACGCCTACATTGCGGCCGAAATCGAGGCGGACAGATACCCCACCCAAGAAACCATTAGCGAACACGTGGACCGTGAGCTGCGCGAGCGCGGCATCATGGGCAAGAGAGGGGGGCCGCTGTCTGGCGCCTACATCAAGCGGCATTACTTGAAAGGGATTAGCGTCGATGCGCACCGACAAGCTCTAAAACGCCGGGGCAAATAGGGCAAGAAATCCCAGGGCAAACCTTGCCCTACGAAACCTAGTATTCATGCGGGTTTCCGGCCGGTTCAATCGCTTGTAGGGCAAAGTTTGCCCCGAAAAAGATATGCGGTATGTGCAACCACATCGGACATACCGCTATGCAGACAGTAGCACCCGAACCCCGCGCCGCTGGCGTGCAGCAGCCACCACTGGAACTGGTCACGCGCCCCACCGTTGACACGAATGCGGCAGCCTACTACCTGAACCGCCGTCCGCAGACGCTCAGGGGGTGGGCCGCAATGGAGACATGGCCCGAGGGCCTACGCCCCGTGCGCATCAATGGCCGGCTGGGCTGGCCGGTGGCTGGCATCCGCCGCGCACTGGGCCTGGAGGCGTGACGGTGAGCGCCTCGAAAAAACGAAGCGCCCCGGAGCGGCGACCCCGGAGCGCAGAACACAACAAAACGCCCGGGGATTTTACTGCGACCAGCGAGCCGGGCGAGCAGCTTTCATTCCTGCCGCCTGCGCCGTTCGCGCCGACCCTGCCAACCAAGGGCACTTTGTCGCATCACGCGCTGCGCCTTTTTGCCGAAGGTCGAATGCTGGAACACCCTGATTTTGAGGCGCTAACCGGTTCGTGGCGGCTCGGGGCCGTGGTGTTCACTTTGCGCGCGTTGGGCTGGCCGGTGGAAACGCTGGACATTCCTGCGCCCACCGACGAATGCCCGCAAAGAACGATTGCGCGCTATCACCTGGCCGGCAAGCACCTGGCCGAAGCCACCGCGCTGCTGAGAGGTTGAACCGATGCAGACCGACATCGAGCGTGCCCGTGCCGCGCTGGCGGCAATCCCTGCTGACCTGCCGCGCGATGAATGGGTGCAGGCCGGCATGGCTGCACAGGCGGCCGGCCTTGACTTCAACGCCTTCAACGACTGGAGCGCGCAGGCTGGCAACTACAACGCCCGGGACGCACGCGACACCTGGCGCAGTTTCAAGCCCGGCAAGGGCATCGGCGCTGGCACCTTGTTTCGGATGGCCGCCGAGCACGGACACCACGTCGACAAGCCCCAGCAGAAAAGCCCCAGCAAGGCCCCGTCCCGGCCCGTGGCGGCGATTCGCCGGCCGGCCGCTGGGCAAGGTGCTGCTGAGGTTTGGGCGCGCTGTGAGGCCGCTACACCGATGCACGGCTACTGCGCGCGCAAGGGCCTGTCTGGCGAGCCGCTGGCCGGCCTAGGGCAATTGCCCCAGGGCGACCCGCTGCGCATCGATGGGCAGTCCGTGGCCGGCTGGCTGGCGGTGCCCGCGCATGGCCCCGATGGCGAGCTGCAATCGCTGCAGTTCATCCCGCCCGACACCGGCAAGAAGCTGAACATGCCGCGCGCCAGCATGACCGGCGCCCGGTTCATCGTGGGCACCGTCGAGCCGGGGCAGCCGGTCTACCTGGCCGAAGGCATCGCCAGTGCCTGGAGCTGCTGGCAAGCCACCGGACGCGCCGCCGTGTGCTGCTTCGGCTGGGGCAACGTCGCCCGCGTAGCTGCCGACCTGCGCCAGCGTGACGCATCGGCCCGCCTGGTGCTGGTGCCAGACGTGGGCAAGGAAGCCGACGCCTGGCGCATTGCTGCCGAGCTGGGTTGCCGGGTTGCCACCATGCCCGAGGGCGAGGCGAGCAACTTTGACGCGAACGACTACGCTCAGCGCGAGGGAGGCGACGCCCTGGAACTGCTGCTGGAAGCTGCCAGCGAGCCGCCCAAGCCGGAGCCCCTGCTGAGGCCCGTTGACGTGGCCGGCGTCATCGCCAACCCGAGCCCGCCGCCGCGCTTCGTGTGGGAGGGCTACTGCCCGCGCGGAGAGGTGACGCTGCTGGCTGCGCATGGGGGCACCGGCAAATCGACCGTGGCCCTGATGCTGGCCGTAGCCGTAGCGACCGGCCGCCGGCTTTTCGGGGTGCCGACCGAGCGCGCCGCCGTGGTGTTCGCATCGCTGGAAGATGGCGCGCATGTGGTGCGCCACCGCCTGGCGCACATCTGCCGGCAGTGGCAAATCGAGCCCCAGGAGCTGGCCGGCCTGGACATCGTTGATGGCACCGAGAGCCCCGAGCTTTTCACCGCTGAGGGCCGCAACGAGGGCCGCACCACCGCCGCCTATGCCGAGCTGCGCGCGCTGGTGAACGCCGCTGGCGCCGGCCTGGTAATCGTGGACAACGCCAGCGACGCCTACGGGGGCGATGAAATCCAGCGCCGCAGCGTGCGCGCTTTCGTGCGTGGCCTGGCCGCCATCGCGCGCGACGTTGATGCCGCCTGCCTGCTGCTGGCGCACGTGGACAAGGCCACCAGCAGGGCCGGCAAGGCCGAGGGGGGCGAGGGCTATTCCGGTTCCACCGCGTGGAATAACAGCGTCAGAAGCCGCCTATTCATGAGCCGCGCGGCCGATGGTTCGCTGCTGCTGGAGCACCAGAAGTCCAACCTTGGCCGCAAGCGCGAGCCGCTTACGCTGCACTGGCCCGATGGTGGCCTGCCCGAAGCCGGCAATGCGCCCGACATGCGCGCCCTGCTGGAAAAGGCACAGGCAATGGCAGACGATGCTGCCGCCGCTTCCTTGCTGAGCCTGCTGGCTGAGTTCGAAGGCCGGGGGCAGTTTGCCGGGCCGGCACTGACAGCGCGAAACAACGCCCATGCCCTGCTGCGCGACGAACCGGCATTCAAGGCCCTGAAGCTGAAGCGCGGCGATGTGCAGCGCCTGGTGAACCAGTGCCAGCGCGCCGGCTGGATTGAGGTTGCCGACTACCGCACCAGCGACAGAAAAACACGCGAGCGCTGGGCTGTCACGCCCAAGGGCCGGGAATTCGCTGGGCTTGCGCCTTCCGCGCCTTCCGCGCCTTCATGCCATGAGAGCGCACAAGACAGCAAGGCGCAAGGGGGCGCGCCTTCCGCGCCTTCTTGCGTAGGGGGTATGGGGGAAAGCGCGCGCACGCAAGAAGGCGCAAACGAAGCAGGCTTGATGCTGCCTGATGGAGCACACGGGTAACACGCATGACGACAAGAAGGACACCCCGCACTGCCTGGAAGCCGGGCCAGTCCGGCAACCCCAAGGGCCGCCCGCCAGGGACTGGGACTATCGGCAAACTGCGCGCGAGCATCGAGGCTGACATCCCTGAAATACTCGCCGCCCTGACTGAACAAGCCAAAAGCGGCGACGTGCAAGCCGCCCGCCTGCTGCTGGAGCGCACACTGCCACCGATGCGCCCGACAGAGCACGCCCAGCCGCTGGCCCTTCCCGATGGCACCCTAACCGAGCAGGGCCGTGCAGTGCTGGCCGCTATCGCTGCTGGCGAGCTTGGGCCGCAGCAAGGCGCGCAGCTGCTGGGGGCCATTGCCCAGCTGGGGCGCGTGGCCGAAATCGACGAATTGGAGCGCCGGATTAGTGCGCTGGAGGACACCCGCCAATGACTGAACTTGAGCGCCGCCTGCAAGCCCTGGAGGCCGCCCGCGAAGAAGCGCACGGCGTTTTGCCCATTCCCGTGCTGATAAACCCGACGCCCGAAGAAGTCAAAGCCTGCGAGGCGGACTACATGCGCAAGCACGGCAAGAAGCCGTCTGAGATTGTGACTATCGGCAGAGCGTCTGCGCGCTTGCGCCCGGACGGAGGTTAGCCGAGCGCTACGCGCGCGCGGGAAATAACCCCATGCGCTCCGCCCGAGCGATTTGGCACCTCTCGCACCTGCTAGCCCGAAAAAAGCCCTGGCGGCCCATCTAGTGGCCTTGCAGGGCTGTGGCGCGTGCCCTGAGCGGCCGGCGTTCGCGTAGCAAGGGCCAGCGCGGCGAATTGGAGCTGGTCCGCCTGCTGTCCGAGCTGACCGCGCGCGACTGGGTGTTTGTGTGGCCTGCACGCCTGCACTGCCCCGATGTGCCGCCGCACTCTTGCGACTTTCGCGACACCTTGGCCGACAGCCCCCTGACCTGGTGGCGGCTGGTGCGCAAACTGCCCTGAAAATCGCACCCCGGTGGCTACACTGTGGCTACATCACTTGAAAAAAGAGGAAGCCCGCTATTCAAACACTAGCGGGCTTTCCTTGTATGACTTGGTAGGGCGTGCTGGATTCGAACCAGCGACCAAGGGATTATGAGTCCCCTGCTCTAACCACTGAGCTAACGCCCCGGAGCCGCGAATTCTAGGCGCTGTGCCTTCACTTCAGTTGCTCCACCGCGCTTGGCGCGACCCGCGACGCATGAAACGCCACCGCTCCAAAGGCCGCGGAGCAGGCCAGGCGCGAGCACCCGTGACCAGGGTCTCCCTGGGCACAGGGTGCGTCCCCCTTGCAGGGGGCT
>CAYRHV010000198.1:0-4726 GCA_964424045.1 uncultured Ottowia sp.
GTGCACCTTGGCGCCGAGCGGCGCGTTGGGGGAGATTTCCTTGAATTCAGCCATGTCCGCCTCTTATGCCTTCTGGTCCTCGCCCACCACCAGCCTGGTGTCGGACAGGTACATGTAGGGGGGCACCTCCAGGTTGTCGGGCGCCGGCTTGTTCTTGAACACGCGCGCCGACATGTCGAAGGTCGAGCCGTGGCAGGGGCAGAAGAAGCCGCCCTCCCAGTTGTCCGGCAGCGAAGGCTGCGGCCCGGGCGTGAACTTGTCGACCGGCGAGCAGCCCAGGTGGGTGCAGATGCCGACCACGACGAGGGTGTCCTTGTGCTCCTCGCGCGCTCGCTCGGGGTTCTGGGCGTAGTCGGGGGTCGGATAGGCGGTGCGCTTGGAGTCCGGGTCGGCCAGTTCGCCGTCGTGGTCAGCAAGCGTGGCCAGCTGCTCGGGCGTGCGCTTGAAGATCCAGACCGGCTTGCCGCGCCATTCGACGATCATCTTCTCACCCGCCTTGAGCGCGGAGATGTCGACCTCGACCGCGGCACCGGCGGCCTTGGCACGTTCCGAGGGGGCAAAGCTCTGGACGAAGGGCGTGGCCAGGGCCACCGTCCCCGCCGCTCCGGCAGCGCTGGTGGCAATCAGCCAGGTGCGCTTGCTGCTGTCCAGGGGCGCGGGGGTGAAATTGCTGGGGGAGGCGTCACTCATGGCTGCTTTTGGTGGGATGGCTTCTTGATCTCAAGTCCGGCAAGGATTGTAGCGGAGCGCAACCCGGGGGCGTCCCGTCACTTGCGCGGCACTTGACTTTCGACAAAGCCGCCCAATACTTGCCGCGTCTTCAACCTCAGCAACCTCAGGAGGAAAACGAGTCATGGGAATGATGCAAGAATTTCGGGAGTTCGCGGTCAAGGGCAATGCCATCGACCTGGCGGTGGGCGTGATCATCGGCGGTGCCTTCGGCAAGATCGTCGACTCGATCGTCGGCGACCTGATCATGCCGGTCGTCAGCAAGCTGATCGGCGGACTCGATTTTTCCAGCTACTACCTGCCGCTGGCGGGCCAGCAGACCGGCCTGTCACTGGAACAGGCGCGCGAGGCCGGCGCTGTCTTTGCCTACGGCAATTTCATCACCATCCTGGTGAACTTCATCCTGCTGGCCTTCATCATCTTCATGATGGTCAAGCAGATCAACCGCCTGAAGAAGGAGGAAGAGGTGGTGCCCGAGCCGGCGCCCGAGACGCCGGAGGAAGTGCAGCTGCTGCGCGAGATCCGCGACAGCCTGAAGCGCTGAAGCGAGTGGTGGCGCCGCATCAGCGCGCCAGCTGGCGCGCCATGCGGACGGCCGCCACCAGGCTGGCGGCATCGGCGCGCCCGGTGCCGGCCAGGTCGAAGGCCGTGCCATGATCGGGGCTGGTGCGTACCAGGGGCAGGCCGAGCGTGACGTTCACGCCCTGCTCCACCCCCAGGTACTTCACCGGAATCAGGCCCTGGTCGTGATACATCGCCAGCACGACGTCGAACTCGCGCAGCCCGCGCGCGCGCATAAACACGGTATCGGGGGCAAACGGACCCTGGGCGTCGATGCCCTGGCCGCACGCCCGGGCAATGGCCGGCGCGATGATGTCGATCTCCTCGCGCCCGAACAGGCCGCCCTCGCCCGCATGCGGGTTCAGGCCGGCGACGGCGATTCGGGGCGCGCGCTGTAGCATCGACCCAACAGTTTCGTGAACGATTCGCAGCGTGGCCGCGATGTTGCCGGCTGTTACCTGAGCGATCGCCTCACGCAGCGAGACATGGATGCTCAGCAGCACGGTACGCAGCTCGTCGTTGGCGAGCATCATGCGCACGGGCAGGTCTGCCACGCCGACGCCCTGGTGCTCGGCTGCCACCGCCTGCAGCAGCTCGGTGTGGCCCGGGTAGCGGTCGTAGGGCGCCCCTGCGGCGGCCAGCGCCTCCTTGTGCAACGGCGCCGTGACCAGGGCCGCAATTTCGCCGCGCAGGGCGGCGCGCGCCGCCCAGCTCACGCAATCGCCGGCAACGCGGCCGGCCTGGGCGCTCACTGCGCCGAACGGCACCGGTTGCTGCGGCGGCACCACCTGCAGCACCGGCACGCAGCGCGGCGGCGCGTCGCCCACGGCATCGATGCGCGTCAGTTCGGCCAGCGGGAGCGTGACGTCGCCCGCGCCCTGCACCACGTGGGCGGCGCGCCGCAGGGTCGCCAGGTCGCCGGCCACGAAGCAGCCGTGCAGGACATCGGGCGCATCGCGGAACGCCTTGACGATGATCTCGGGGCCGATGCCGGCGGCATCGCCCATGGTGATGGCGATCGGCCGGATCGTGGCGCGTGCCGTCGTCATGCCGGGTTGTCGATCTCGATGAATTCGTGCGCCAGGCCCAGCCGCGCCGCCACGTGTGCCGCCAGCGCCGGAGCGCCATGGCGCTCCGTGGCATGGTGGCCGCAGGCGTAGAAGACAACGCCGCACTCGCGCGCCAGGTGCGCCTGCGGCTCGGAAATCTCGCCCGTGATGAAGGCCTGGGCGCCAGCCGCGATGGCAGCCTCGAAGTAACCCTGGGCGCCGCCGCTGCACCAGGCGATGCGCTCGATCGGCGCGGCGGCCGGGCCGACCTGCAGCACCGGCCGCCGCAGCACCTGCTGCAACCGGTCGGCCAGCGCGGCGGCATCGGCAAAGGCTGAGCCGTCGGCACGGCCGCCGATGAAGCCCAGCTCCTGCTCGCCGAAGCGCCCGCTGGCGACCAGCCCCAGGCGCTCGCCCAGTTGGGCGTTGTTGCCCAGGGTGGGGTGCGCGTCCAGCGGCAGGTGATAGGCAAACAGGTTGACGTCGTGCGCCAGCAGGCGCGCCAAGCGCTGCTTCATCCAGCCGGTCACGGTGCCGTCCTGGCCGCGCCAGAACAGCCCGTGGTGCACGAAGATGGCGTCGGCATCGGCTTCGATCGCGGCGTCGATCAGCGCGCGGCAGGCGGTCACGCCACTGACCAGCTTGCGGACCCGGGGCCGGCCCTCCACCTGCAGGCCGTTGGGGCCGTAGTCGCGAAAGCGTTCGGGCTGCAACTCGGTGTTGAAGGCGTCCAGCAGGGTCTGGCGGTCGATGGTCATGGCATGGGCAGGCTCGCGCGGCCGGTCGGTCTCGGGCTTCCGGCACCGACCACGCCAGCGCCGCGAGCCGACGATACACGACAATGCGGGACATGAAACGCCTCTGGCTGCTGTTCGCCCAAACCGCCACCGTGCTGCTGGCGGCCTACTTCGTCGTGCTGACGCTCAAGCCGCAGTGGCTGGGCCATGCCGGCATGCCGGCCGGCAGCCCGGAGACGATCTCCATCTTCCAGGCGCCCGAGACACCGGCAGGCCAGGCCAGCGCGCCGGACAGCCTCAGCCGCGCGGTGCGCAAGGCGGCGCCGGCGGTGGTCAGCATCAACACCAGCACCACCATGCGCCACCCGTTCGGTGACGACCCCTGGTTCCGCTTCTTCTTCGGCAACCAGGGCGCGCAGCAGCAGTCCGGCCTGGGCTCGGGCGTGATCATGAGCCCGGAGGGCTACGTGCTCACCAACAACCACGTGGTCGAAGGCGCGGACTCGATCGAGGTGGTGCTGTCGGACGCGCGCAGCGCCGCCGCCGAGGTGATCGGCACCGACCCGGAGTCGGATCTGGCGGTGCTGAAGATCACCCTCGACAAACTGCCGGTGATGGTGCTGGGCAATTCGGACCAGCTGCAGGTGGGCGACCGGGTGCTGGCGATCGGAAACCCCTTTGGCGTCGGTCAGACCGTGACCAGCGGCATCGTGAGCGCGCTCGGGCGCAACCAGCTGGGCATCAACACCTTCGAGAACTTCATCCAGACCGACGCCGCCATCAACCCGGGCAACTCGGGGGGCGCGCTGACCGACGTGCAGGGCAACCTGATGGGCATCAACACCGCCATCTACTCGCGCTCGGGCGGCAGCATGGGCATCGGCTTCGCGATCCCGGTCACGACGGCGCGCCAGGTGCTGGAAGGCATCATTCGCCATGGCCAGGTGGTGCGCGGCTGGGTCGGCATCGAACCGGGCGAGCTGACGCCGGAGCTGGCGCAGACCTTCGGTGCCCGGGTCGATCAGGGCGTGATCGTCACCGGCGTGCTGGGGGGCGGACCGGCGGCCGAGGCCGGCATCCGGCCGGGCGACGTGATCACCGAAATCGCGAAGCAGCCGGTGCGCACGCAGTCCGAGCTGCTGACGCGCATCGCCGCGCTGGCCCCGGGCCAGGCGGTCCGCTTCAGCGTGCACCGGCGCGGCCAGCAGCTGGATCTGGAAGTGATTCCGGCGCAGCGCCCACGCCCGCGCCAGCTGCGCTGACGATCTTCGAGGCGGCAACCGGCACGCGCCGCGGACGCCGGCGATCGGCCTCAGGCGCCTGATTCGCCCGCGGGTGCCTCCTCGGCGGCGGCTGGCGGACTGATCAGCCGCGCGGCCCAGATGCCGGCCTCGTAGAGCAGGCACATCGGGATCGCCAGCGCCAGCTGCGACACCACGTCGGGCGGTGTGACGATGGCCGCGATGACGAAGGACAGCACGATGAAATAGCCGCGGAAGTGCTTGAGCTGCGCCACCGTCACGACGCCCACGCGTACCAGCACCACGACCGCGATCGGCACCTCGAAGGACAGGCCGAAGGCCATGAACATGGTGAGCACGAAGCTCAGGTAGGCCTCGATGTCCGGCGCCGCGGTGATCGACTTGGGCG
>CAYRHV010000199.1:0-4725 GCA_964424045.1 uncultured Ottowia sp.
CGACCACCAGGTTTCCATGGCCCAGGCCTCGCCCTGGAAATAGGGCGGCACCACCTTGGGCAGCGCCAGGCGCCAGGCGTTGTAGGCCAGGCGGTGCACCGGTGAATACCATTGCGGCAGCAGGTAGTGCTCGTGGCTCACCACGCGCTCCAGCGCACGGCAGGCGGCCAGATAGTCGGGGTGCGTGCGCGCGCCCACCATGTGGCTGATCAGGCTGTCCACGGCCGCGCTCTTCACGCCTGCGAGGTTGCCCGAGTCCTCGGTATCCGCCGCCTGGCTGCCGAACAGGTCGGCGTATTCCTGGCCCGGGTTGGGCGTGCCCTGGTAGGCAATGGTGGTGATGTCGAAGTCGAACTTCTGCAGCCGCTGCTGGTAGAGCGCGAAATCGACCGGCCGGTAGCTGAGCGTGATGCCGAGCTTCTCCAGGTTGCGCATCCAGGGCGCGATCACGCGTGCCCCGCCCTCGTTGCTGTCCAGGTATTCCAGCACCATGGCCGCGCCGGCCGCGTTCTTCAGCGCCCCGCCCTGCACCGTCCAGCCAGCCTCGGCCAGCAGCTGCTGCGCACGGCGCAGGTTCTCGCGCAGACCGCCGACACGGGCATCCCGCGGCTGGTCGGTGCGTGGCGGCTGGTAGGCCGGGCCGAACGCCGCCGGCGGGATCTGGCTGCGAAACGGTGTCATCAGCGCCAGCTGGGCCGCGTCGGGCAGCCCGGTGGCGGCGCACTGGGTGTTGCCGAACAGGCCGTGCACGCGCCGGTACGAGTTGTAGAACATCTGCCGGTTCATCCACTCGTAGTCGATCGCCAGGCCCAGCGCCTCGCGCACGCGCACGTCCTGCAGCAGCGGGCGGCGCGTGTTCAGCACGTAGCTCTGGAAGCCCGTGGGCAGCTTGTGCTGGAACTCGCCCTTGACCAGCTCGCCGCTCTTGAACTTCGGGCCGTTCACCCGGCGCGCCCAGTCGCCCGCCGAATAAAAGGCCATCAGGTCGAATTCGCCCGCCTTCAGCGCCTCCAGCCGCGCCGTGTTGTCGCGGTAGATCTTGACCTGCACGCGGTCGAAGTTGCCGGTGCCGCGCCGCACGTTGAGGTCGCGCGCCCAGTAGTCCGGGTCGCGCACGTAGGTGATGTCCTTGCCGAACTTCACGGTGCCGATGCGGTAGGGGCCACTGCCGATCGGCTCGTCCATCACCACCTGGTCGAAGGGCTTGCCCGCGCCCCACTGGTGGCTGAACACCGGCAGGCTGCCGACGGTGAGCGGCAGTTCGCGATTCGGGCGCCGGAAGCGGTAGCGCACCGTGCGCTCGTCGAGCACGTCGAGACCGGCGACGTCGATCAGCAGCGTCTTGTAGGCGGGCGAGGTGTAGGGCCCGACCAGGGTTTCATAGCTGTATTTCACGTCCTCGGCCAGCACCGGGCTGCCGTCGTGAAAGCGCGCCGCGGACCGCAGGCGGAAGATGGCCGACAGGCGGTCCGGCGCCACGCTCACGTCCTCGGCCAGCAGGCCGTAGGCCGCGCCCTCCTCGTCCAGCGAGCCCGCCAGCAGCGTGTCGAACATCAGCGTCGCCAGGTAGGTCGGCGCGTTGCCGCGAATCGTGAACGGGTTGTACTTGTCGAAGGTGGAAGCGCGCGAGTTGCCGACCAGGCGGATTTCGCCGCCCTTGGGCGCATCCGGGTTGACGTAGTCGAAGTGGGCGAACCCCGGCGGGTATTTCAGGTCGTCCCACAGCGCATAGCCGTGCGCGGCCCAGGCGGCAGGCGCGGCAAACAGCAGGGCCACGGCGGCAATCAGAGTGCGCATGCGACAATTCTGCCGCTATTTTTCGAGGAGCTAGCGCATGACCACCCCAACCGGCTTTCTGGCGGGCAAGAAGCTGCTGATCACCGGCGTGCTGTCCAACCGATCCATCGCCTACGGCATTGCCCGGGCCTGTCATCAACAAGGCGCCGAACTGGCCTTCAGCTACGTCGGCGAGCGCTTCAAGGACCGCATCACCGAATTCGCGGCCGAGTTCGACTCGAAGCTGGTGTTCGACTGCGACGTCGGCAGCGACGAGCAGATCGAGCGCCTGTTCAGCGACCTGGCGCAGACCTGGCCGACGTTGGACGGTTTCGTGCACGCCATCGGCTTCGCCCCGCGCGAGGCGATTGCCGGCAATTTCTTCGACGGCCTGTCGCGCGAGAACTACCGCATCGCGCACGACATCAGCGCCTACAGCTTCGCCGCCATGGCCAAGGCCGCCCTGCCGCACCTGAGCGACAAGGCCGCCCTGCTGACGCTGACCTACCTGGGCGCGCTGCGCAGCATCCCCAACTACAACACCATGGGCCTGGCCAAGGCCAGCCTGGAGGCCAGCGTGCGCTACATGGCCGAAGCCCTGGGCGGACGCGGCGTGCGCGTGAACGGCATCAGCGCCGGCCCGATCAAGACTCTGGCCGCCAGCGGCATCAAGGACTTCGGCAAGCTGCTGGGCTACGTGGCCAGCGCTGCGCCGCTGCGCCGCAACGTGACGATCGAGGACGTCGGCAACGTCGCCGCCTTCCTGCTGTCCGACCTGGCCGCCGGAGTCACGGCCGAGATCACGTATGTGGACGGCGGTTTCAGCCAGACCGCAGGCCTGTCGGCCGACATGGTCGGCCAGGAGTCTGGACGCTGATCGCAAGCAACGGACCGGGCATGGGCGGGCGAGGCCGAATTGACAGCCCCCGGTCACCCGCTGGCGCAGAAAACCGATAACGCATCGCCGCAGCGGGTTGCGCTCCGTGCTTTCGACGCCTGACCGACCTCGGTCGCACGCGGATCGGCCCGTCTGACCACTGACAGACTGACCACCGCGGCGCTCCGCGGTGCCCGTCACGCACCCGAGACTGCCGACGGCCTGCCGCGCACGACAATCACGGTCTGGCCACCCGCACCGAGACACGGTACCCTGCAGGTGCGAAATATTGCCGAACCGATCACTTGCGTGACATTTTTTCCCAGGGCAAGTGAATAGAATTCACTTATGTTACTTCCAGAAACATTGATCTGGGCCGGCCTACTCGGGTCGCTGTTCACCGTGTCCGTGTTCATCGCCGTGCGGATCGCGATGGCACCGCGCAGCGTCGGCGCGTGGCGGCAGCTGTTCTACGTGCTGTTGATCAGCAGTGTCCTGTCCATCCACTCGAACCTGTTGCAGGAGCTGTGGCCGACCCCGCGGACCCGCGCATTCCAGGCCTGGGCCCAGATCTTTGCCGGTCCATTGACCGCGGGCGTGGCGCTGCGCTACCTCGGCAAATGGATGGGAGGCCTGCGTTCGGACCGGGTGCTGCGCTACAGCACGCAGTGGACAGGCTCGCTGCTGATTGTCTGCGCTGCCGTGCTGGCCCTGATGGGCCTGAGGCAAGACCAGCAGACGCTGGAGCAATGGCTCTGGCCCGTGGCAGCCATCACGCTGCTGGGCGCCTCGATGGGCGTGGTCGGCAGCCTGCGCGGCGTCGTGCTCGGCGATCGGCTGGCGCGCTGGATGCTCGCCGCCTGCATCATGCTGGTACTGACAACGGCCGGCCTGTATGTCTATTCGCTGCGCCTGCTCGACGCGGGCACGCTGCTGGCGGTCCTGATCAGCCTCACGGCGCTGGGCTTCCTCGTCCTGGCGACGGTGCTGGTGGACCAGCGCAATCGCGAGACACGCCGCCTGGCACGGCTGGCCGCCGCCGACTTTTCCGTCGAACCCGCGACCGGACTGCCGATCGGGGCCAGTTTCGTCTCGCAGCTGGAACACGAGTTCTGGCGCGTGCGACGCCGCAACGGCCAGTGTGCGGTGCTCTGCGTCTATCTGCACAACCTGGACGAGGTGGGCCGGGCCCTGGGCCCCAGTGCCGAATACAAGGTCCAGGTGGCGATGGCGGCACGCATCACCCGTGCCGCCGGCTTTCGGTGCACGGTGGGGCTGTATCACCCCCAGTGCTTCGTCGTGGTGATCCAGATGGGCCGCCACGGCCGGCTGTCCGACCCGGTGCAGGAGCGCCTGCACACCCTCGCCTGCGAACCGATGACGGTGCACCAGGTCGACGGCAGTGCCTTCATCTTCGAGCCCCAGGTCAGCCTGGCCATGACGCTGACCGACGCCGATGCCGAAAGCGCGCTGGAAGTGCTGAACGCCACCGAGGCCGCGGCGCAGCGCGCCAGCCTGCTGGTGCCGCAGTCGCAGATCGACACCGAGCCCGGCCCGCTGACGGGCCACGCCCCCATGGATGGGATGGCCCACCCGTAGGACGCTCAGGGCAACGCTGAACAAGTCCCTCGCGCGCCTCGCATCCCTGCCTGCGGCGGTCTGCGGCGTTGCAAATGCTCGCAATAGCGGCGGCTATTGCTGCGCTTTGCGTCTCGCATCTCATCCCCAGGCAGAGCGAGCCACATCGCGGCGACTTGTTCAGCGTCGCCTCAGACTTTCTCCAGCACCAGCGCGATCCCCTGCCCGACGCCAATGCACATGGTGCACAGGGCGTAGCGCCCGCCCAGGACGTGCAGCTGGCTCACCGCCGTGGTCGCCAGGCGCGCGCCCGAGGCACCCAGCGGATGACCCAGGGCGATGGCGCCGCCCCATGGGTTGACACGCGGATCGTCGTCGGCCACGCCCAGGTCGCGCAGCACCGCCAGGCCCTGGGCGGCAAAGGCCTCGTTCAATTCGATCACGTCCATCTGCTCGAGCTTCAGCCCGGTCAGCGCCAGCACCTTGCGCACCGC
>CAYRHV010000200.1:0-3092 GCA_964424045.1 uncultured Ottowia sp.
GGTGTTGCCACCGGCAGATTTTGAGTCTGCTGCGTCTACCGCTTTCGCCACCCGGGCTGCGCGTGGGAGAACGAAAAATTATGGCACAGTGCGGCCATGAACTACCCAAGCATTGAACAGGCAGTGGGTCACACGCCGCTGGTGCGGCTGCAGCGCATCGGGGCGGCCGAGCACGAGGCGCGCGGCACCGTGGTGCTGGCCAAGCTGGAGGGCAACAACCCCGCTGGTTCGGTGAAGGACCGGCCCGCGCTGTGGATGATCCAGGGCGCCGAGCAGCGCGGCGAGATCCGGCCCGGCGACACCCTGATCGAGCCCACCAGCGGCAACACCGGCATTGCCCTGGCGATGGCGGCGGCCGTCAAGGGCTATCGCATGGTGCTGGTGATGCCCGAGGACCTGTCGGTCGAGCGTGCCCAGACGATGAAGGCCTTTGGTGCCGAGCTGGTGCTGACGCCGCGCTCGGGCGGCATGGAATACGCACGCGACCTGGCGGCCAAGATGGTGGGCCAGGGCAAGGGCGTGCTGCTGGATCAGTTTGCCAATCCGGACAACCCGCGCAGCCACTACGAAACCACCGGGCCCGAGCTGTGGCAGCAGACCCAAGGGCGCATCACGCACTTCGTCTCTGCCATGGGAACCACCGGGACGATTACCGGCGTGTCGCGCTTCCTGAAGGAGCAGGATCCCCGGATCCGGGTGATCGGCGCGCAGCCGGCCGATGGCGCGCGCATCCCGGGCATCCGCAAGTGGCCCGAGGCCTACCAGCCGAAGATCTACGACGCCGCGGCGGTCGATGAGCTGGTCGAGGTGTCGCAGGACGAGGCCGAGGAAATGGCCCGTCGGCTGGCACGCGAGGAGGGCATCTTCGGCGGCACGTCCTCCGGTGGCGCGGCCTGGGTGGCGCAACGGGTGGCGGCGCGCGAGCGTGATGCGACCGTGGTGTTCGTGGTCTGCGACCGCGGCGACCGCTACCTGTCGACCGGGGTCTTCCCGGCCTGAGCAACTGGCAGTACGAGCGGTTCCGCTGCCGGTGCGGCCGGCGGTGGATCCGGTGAAGGCAGGACTTCGATGAACGGATACCGGTATTGCCCCCAGTGCGCTTCTCCCCTGGCCCTGATCGTGCAGGAGGAGGACAGCGGCCCCATGGAGCGGCTGCGCTGCCCGAACTGCGACTTCACGCACTGGAACAACCCGACGCCGGTGCTGGCGGCCATCATCGAATACCGTGGCCAGGTGCTGCTGGCGCGCAATGCGGCCTGGCCGAGCAGGATGTTCGCCCTCATCACCGGCTTCATGGAAGCGGGAGAGTCGCCGCAGGAGGGCATTGCGCGGGAGATCCGGGAGGAAACCAGCCTTGGCACGCTGTCGCTCGACCTGGTGGGGGTGTACGACTTCCAGCGCATGAACCAGGTCATCATCGCCTATCACGCGCAGTGCGAGGGCGAGGTCCGCCTGTCGCCCGAGCTGGTGGACTGGCGGCTCTACGACCTGCCGGAGCTGAAATGCTGGCCCGCCGGCACCGGGCATGCGCTGGCGGACTGGCTGCGCTCGCGCGGACAGGAGCCGGTCTATTTCACGGCCGAGGAAAACGCCGAGCGACGCCGCGGCCTCGATTGATCGAGAATCGGCGCATGGAAATCACGAATGAAGTCGACGCACGCGGCCTGAACTGCCCGCTGCCGATCCTGAAGGCCAAGAAGGCGCTGGCCGCGATGAGCAGCGGCGAACTGCTGCGCGTGGTCAGCACGGACCCGGGCTCGGTGCGCGATTTTCAGGCCTTTGCGCGCCAGACCGGCAACACGCTGCTGGAGCAGCAGACCGAGGGCGACGAATTCATCCACGTGCTGCGGCGCCGCTGAAGAGCGGCGCCGGACGCGCGGCTCAAAGCGTGAGCGAGCGCAGCCAGGCGCGGAAGGAGTCGCCCATCTGCGGGTGCTGCAGGGCTAGCTCTACCGTGGCCTGCAGGAAGCCTTCCTTGCTGCCGCAGTCGTAGCGCGTGCCCCGGTATTCGTAGGCATAGACGCGCTCGCGCGCCATCAGGGCCGCAATGGCGTCCGTCAGCTGGATCTCGCCGCCAGCGCCCGGCGCCTGCGTGCGCAGCAACTCGAAAATGCGTGGCGTCAGGATGTAGCGTCCGGCCACGCCCATGCGCGAGGGCGCCTGCTCGGGCGCCGGCTTCTCGACGATGCGATCGACGTTGAGCAGCCGCTCGCCGGCCGGCGAGCCGGCGACGATGCCGTAGCGGCGCACCTGGTCCTCGGGCACCTCCTGCACCGCCAGCACCGAGCGCCCGAGCGACTCGAAGGCCTGCGCCATCTGGCTCAGCACGCCCGGGCCGCCGGCCTGTCCGACCATCAGGTCATCGGCCAGCAGCACCGCAAATGGCTGTTCGCCGACGATGTGGGCGGCACACAGCACGGCGTGCCCGAGGCCGAGCGAGCGGTGCTGGCGCACGTAGGAGCAGTGCATGTCGGCGGGTGCGACGGCGCGCACGATGTCGAGCAGGGCGTGCTTGCCGGCGCTCTCGAGTTCGCTTTCCAGTTCGTAGGCGGTGTCGAAGTGATCCTCGATGGCGCGCTTGCTGCGGCCGGTGACGAAGACCATGTGGCGTACGCCGGCCGCGTAGGCTTCCTCGACGGCATACTGGATCAGCGGCTTGTCGACGATCGGCAGCATTTCCTTGGGGCTGGCCTTGGTGGCCGGCAGGAACCGGGTGCCGAGGCCGGCGACGGGAAAGACGGCGCTGTGGATGGGATGGCTGGTTTGCATCGGGTCGGCGATGTTACATTGGCGCCGGTGGCGAAGGCGGTGCCGGGGCGGCCCGCCGCCTGTCGGCGAGCCGTAACGAGGGAGACTGTGGAAATCCTGCTGCTTGAAGACCTGGAGGCCGATGCACGCCAATGGCTGGCAGCGCGGCATCGCGTCGATTATCGTCCGGAACTGCTGCAGGATCAGGCGACGCTGCAGCGCGAGCTCTACCGCGCCGATGCCCTGGTGACGCCGCTGTGGCTGCGCATCAACAGCCAGTTGCTGGACTATGCGCCGCGGCTGGTGGCCATCGGCCGGTTGCAGGAGGGCGGCGACAACATCGA
>CAYRHV010000200.1:3192-4716 GCA_964424045.1 uncultured Ottowia sp.
AGCGTGAGCCGGGCCTCGCTGTTCGATCTGGGGGCGCTGGCACGCTGCCTGCGTTCGGGCCGCATGGGCGCGCTCTGGCTCGACAGCGACGACCCGGTGCTGGCAGAGCCCGGGCATCCGCTCCAGGGCCTGCCCAACCTGTGCATCACGTCGGGCTGGGCGGGGCGCACGCACGAGGCCCGCTTGCGCGGCAGCTGGTACCTGGCCGACCGCCTGCACCAGTCGCTGATCATCAGCGCCGTCCGGATGAGCATGCCGGGACCCGACAGCGCGCCGATGTCCCTGCAGTGAGGGGGTGCCGGGCCAGGCACGGATCCGGAGGCGGCCTCAGCCCAGGCGCGCCAGCTGGGCCTGGATCTTTTCCAGCGAGACGGTGAAGCCGGCCAGGCGCGTGCGCTCCTGCTCGATCACGGCGGCCGGCGCCTTGCCGACGAAGGCGGGGTTGTCGAGCTTGCCGCGGGCCTTCTGCAACTCGCCCTGCAGGCGGGCGGCCTCCTTGCCCAGGCGCGCCTTTTCCGCGGTGACGTCGATCTCCATGAACAGGGCCAGCCGCGCCGCGTCGACCACGGCCACCGGCGCCGCCTGGGCCGCCTGGGCCCAGGCCGCCTCGTCGCTGAAGACCTCGACCGTCTCCAGCTTGGCCAGGGCCTGCAGCACGCCGGCGTGGCGGCGGATGAAATCGGCATCGCCCAGGGCCAGCAGCGGCAGGCGCTGGGCCGGCGACACGCCCATCTCGCCACGCAGGTTGCGGCAGGCGTCGACCAGCGCCTTCAGATGGGCGATCTCGGCTTCCGCGGCTTCGTCGACGTTCTGCGACTGTGCCTGCGGATAGGGGGCGATGGCAATGGTGTCGCCGTCCTTGCCGGCGATCGGCGCTACCGCCTGCCACAGCGCCTCGGTGACGAAAGGGATGATCGGGTGCGCCAGGCGCAGGATCGCTTCCAGCACGCGCACCAGGGTGCGGCGCGTGGCGCGCTGCTCGGCGGGCGTGCCGCGCTGGATCTGCACCTTGGCGATTTCCAGGTACCAGTCGCAGTATTCGTTCCAGACGAAGTCGTAGATCGCGCCCGCCACCAGGTCCAACCGGTAGTCGGCAAAGCCCTTGGCCACCGCGGCCTCGGTCTTCTGCAGCAGGCTGACGATCCAGCGGTCGGCCGCGGACCGTTCGGCGGCGGTGTCCCCTTCGACGCCACAGTCGTGGCCTTCGCAGTTCATCAGGACGAAGCGCGAGGCGTTCCAGAGCTTGTTGCAGAAGTTGCGGTAGCCCTCGCAGCGCTTGCTGTCGAAGTTGATGGTGCGTCCCAGCGTCGCCATGGCGGCGAAGGTGAAGCGCAGGGCGTCGGCGCCGTAGCCGGGAATGCCGTCCGGAAATTCCTTCTTCGTGTTCTCGCGCACCCTGGGCGCCGTTTCCGGCTTGCGCAGGCCGGTGGTGCGCTTTTCCAGCAGCGGCCCCAGCGCGATGCCGTCGATCAGGTCCACCGGATCGAGCACGTTGCCCTCGCTCTTGCTCATCTTCTTGCCGTG
>CAYRHV010000201.1:0-4711 GCA_964424045.1 uncultured Ottowia sp.
CCGCCCGACAGGCTGGCGCCGCCCTGGCCCAGCTTGTCCTTGACCTCGTTCCACAGCGCCGCCTTGCGCAGCGCCCACTCGACGCGCTCGTCCATGTCGGCCGCACCCAGGCGCTCGAACAGCCGGACGCCGAAGGCGATGTTGTCGTAGATCGACATCGGGAACGGCGTCGGCTTCTGGAACACCATGCCGACCTTGGCGCGGATCAGCGCCACGTCCTGGCGGCTCGCCAGCAGGTCCTCGCCGTCGAGCAGCACCTGGCCGGTGGCGCGCTGCTCGGGATACAGCTCGAACATGCGGTTGAACACGCGCAGCAGCGTGGACTTGCCGCAGCCCGAGGGGCCGATGAAGGCGGTGACCTGCTTCTCCGGGATGTCCAGGTTCACGCCCTTGAGCGCATGGAACCTGCCGTAGTGGAAGTTCAGGTCGCGCACCGTGAGCTTGGAGCGCGCACGGGCCGGGGCGGTGGCTGTGGTGGTGGGGGCGGGCGCATCGAGGACGGCAGACATGGGCAAAGCCTCTCCGAGGTCTCATTCGTTGCGGGACAGGGCACGCGCCAGGACATTCAGGCCCAGCACCGCCAGGGTGATGAGCAACACGCCGGCCCAGGCCAGGTGCTGCCAGTTTTCGTACGGACTCATGGCGAACTGGAAGATGACGACCGGCAGGCTGGCCATGGGACCGGCCAGGTCGGACGACCAGAACTGATTGTTCAGGGCCGTGAACAGCAGCGGCGCGGTCTCGCCCGCGATGCGTGCCACCGCCAGCAACACGCCGGTAACGACGCCGGCGCGCGCGGCGCGCAGCGTGATGGCCAGGATCACCTTCCACTTGGGCGCGCCCAGGGCATAGGCGGCCTCGCGCAGGCCGGGCGGAACCAGCTTGAGCATGTTCTCGGTGGTGCGCACCACCACCGGGATCACGATCAACGCCAGCGCCATGGCGCCGGCCCAGCCCGAGAAGCTGCCCATGCGCACCACCATCACCTCGAAGATAAACAGGCCGATGACGATGGACGGCGCCGACAGCAGGATGTCATTGACAAAGCGCGTGGCCTGGGCCAGCCAGCCGCGCGTGTCGTATTCGACCAGGTAGACGCCGGCCAGGATACCGACGGGCGTGCCGACCAGGGTGGCCACGCCCACCATCGCGAGCGAGCCGAAGATGGCGTTCGCCAGGCCGCCGGCGTCGCCCGGCGCCGGCGTCGCCTGCGTGAAGATGGACAGCGCCATGCCGCCCAGGCCCAGGCGCAGCGTCTCCCACAGGATCCAGGCCAGCCAGAACAGGCCGAAGCCCATGGCCAGCAGCGACAGCGTGAGCGCGATGGCGTTGATGCGCTTGCGTCTCGAGAACATGGCCCGCCCCGCCGGTGTCTGGACCGTGGTCGTCACGATTTCGCTCCCTCGGCCCGGGCCAGGCGCAGCAGCAGCAGCTTGGAGCAGGCCAGCACCACGAAGGTGATGAAGAACAGCACCAACCCCAGGTAGATCAGGGACGCCTGGTGCAGGCCGGGGCCGGCCTCGGCGAACTCGTTGGCCAGGGCCGAGGTGATCGAGTTGGCAGGCTCGAACAGGCTGAGCGACTGGAGCTGGTTCATGTTGCCGATGACGAAGGTGACGGCCATGGTCTCGCCCAGCGCGCGGCCCAGGCCGAGCATGATGCCGCCGATGACACCGGCCCGGGTGTAGGGCAGCACCACGCGCCAGACCACCTCCCAGGTGGTGGCGCCCAGGCCGTAGGCCGATTCCTTCAGCAGGGTCGGGGTGACCTCGAACACGTCGCGCATGACCGCGGCGATGAACGGGATGATCATGATGGCCAGGATGATGCCGGCCGACAGGATGCCGATGCCCACCGGCGGGCCCGAAAACAGCGCGCCCAGCAGCGGCACCTCGCCCAGCCAGCGCTGCATCGGCTGCTGCACCCAGGCCGACAGGATGGGCGCGAACACCAGCAGCCCCCACATGCCGTAGACGATGGACGGGATGGCGGCCAGCAGCTCGATCGCCGTGCCCAGCGGGCGCTTGAGCCAGGCCGGCGACAGCTCGGTCAGGAACAGGGCGATGCCGAAGCTCACCGGCACCGCGATCAGCAGCGCGACGAGCGAGCTCATCAGCGTGCCGTAGATCATGACCAGGCCGCCGAACTGCTGCTGCACCGGGTCCCACACGGCGCTGGTCATGAAGCCCGGGCCGAAGGCGCGGATCGCGGGCCAGGCACCCACCAGCAGCGAGGCCATGATGGCCGCCAGCAGCGACAGCGTCAGCAGCGCGGCGCCGCGCGCGGTCCAGGCGAACAGGCGATCGGCGCCGGCGCCGCTGCGCGCCCGGTGCGTGGGCGGGGGTGGGCTCATGGTGGCGTCGGGGCGCCGGGCCGGCACGGCCACGGCGGGGTTCAGGGAGGCGGCAATGGACATGCGGTTTCTGCCCGCCGGCGCGTGGCGCCTGGCGGGCACCCCGGCTTACTGGTCGGCGATGCGCCTGCCTTCGGCGTCCAGGATGGCGCCGAAGGCGCGCTCGCGGATCAGGGTCTTGACCGCCGCCGGCATGGGCACGTAGTCGAGCTCGGCCGCCGCGGCGTCGCCGCGGGCGTAGGCCCAGTCGAAGAACTTCAGCACCGTGCGCGCGTTCTCGGGCTTGTCCTGCCCGGCGTGCATCAGGATGTAGGTGGCGGTGGTGATGGGCCAGGCATCGGGGCCGGGCTGGTTGTTCAGCACCTGGTGGAACGATTTCGCCCAATCAGCGCCGGCCGCGGCGGCCTTGAAGCTCACGTCGCCGGGGCTCACGAACTTGCCATCGGCGTTCTGCAGCTGCACGTGGCTCATCTTGTTCTGCTTGACGTAGGCGTATTCCACGTAGCCAACCGAGTTGGGCAGACGGCCGACGAAGGCGGCCACGCCCTCGTTGCCCTTGCCGCCCGCGCCGGTGGGCCAGTTCACGGCCGTGCCCTCGCCCACCTGGGCCTTCCACTCGGGATTCACCTGGCTCAGGTAGTTGGTGAAGGCATTGGTGGTGCCCGAGCCGTCGGCGCGGCGCACCGGGGCGATGGCGGCGTCGGGCAGCTTCAGGTCCGGGTTGAGCGCGGTGATGGCCGGGTCGTTCCAGCGCGTCACCTTGCCCAGGTAGATGTCGCCCAGCACGGGGCCCGAGAGCTTGAGCGCGCCCGGCGCGACGCCGGCGATGTTGACCACCGGGATCACGCCGCCCACCACGGTGGGAAACTGCACCAGTCCCTTGGCGGCCAGCTCGTCGTCGGTCAGCGGGGCGTCGGAGGCGCCGAAGTCGACCGTCCGGGCCTCGATCTGGCGCAGGCCGGCGCTCGAGCCGACCGACTGGTAGTTGATCTTGACGCCGGTGGCCCGGTGGTAGTCGGCCGCCCATTTGGCATACAGCGGCGCCGGGAAGCTGGCGCCGGCGCCGGTAGCCTGCTGCTGGGCCGAGGCCGGAGACAGGGCCGCCACCGACAGCAGGCCGGGCAGCAGGGCACGCATCACGAACGATTTCATTGGAGTGAACCCGGATCGGGTCGGAGTGGAACAATGCCACCGACTCTAGAAATTGTTTGTGACACTGGCGTGACAGCCCGGGCCGGCGTGGCGGGCGATCCACGTGGGTCCCGCGTGCACCGCGGAGGGCGGCCGGCTGGGTGGCGCCGACCCGTGCCGGACGCCGCTCATACGAACTTGCGTTCGAGATGACAAATGACAAATGACCTCGCTGCGCTTCAATGACTGCAGCATCGTGGTCCATGCCGGCATCGTCCGGCATCGTTTGTCATTTTTGAATGCGAATCGGTATCAGATCAGCTTGGAGTAGGTCGCCGTGCGCGGCCGGCCCAGGTAGTCGTCGAACACCATGCCGACGGCGCGCACGAAGAAGCGCCCCTTGGGCAGCACGCGCAGGCCGGCCTCGTCCAATTCGATCAGGCCCGCCTCGGCATAGGAATCCAGCTGCTCCAGCTCCTTGCCGAAGTGCGCCGCGAAGTCGATGCCGTGGCGCGCGCCGAAGGCGGCGAAGTCGATCGGCACGCCGCACATGATGGCCATGATGAGCTCGCGCCGCATCACGTCGTCGTGGCTCAGGTCGAACCCCTTGGAGATGGCGAACTGCCCGTCCATGATGGCCTCGGCCCAGGGCTTGCGCATGTGCTGGTTCTGCACGTAGCTGTCGCCGATCTTGCCGATGGCCGAGATGCCCAGGCCCACCAGGTCGGTGTCGGCGCAGGTGGTGTAGCCCTGGAAGTTGCGGTGCAGCGTGTGATCCAGGCGCGCGCGGTTCAGCGCGTCGTCCGGCTTGGCGAAATGGTCCAGCCCGATGTAGACGTAGCCCGCCTCCAGCAGGCGGCGCAGCGACATCAGGAAGATCTGCAGCTTGGTCTCGGCGCTGGGCAGGTCGGCGGCGCGGATCAGACGCTGGCCCTTGAAGCGCTCGGGCAGGTGGGCGTAGTTGTAGAGCGCGATGCGGTCCGGCGCCAGCTCGATGATCTGGTCCAGCGTGTGGCTGAAGCTGGCCACGGTCTGCTTCGGCAGGCCGTAGATCAGGTCCGCGTTGATCGATTCGAAGCCGTTGTCGCGGCTGGCCTGCAGCGCCGTGCGTACCATCTCGTAGGGCTGGATGCGGTTGACCGCCTGCTGCACCTCGGGGTTGAAGTCCTGCACGCCAAAGCTGGTGCGGTTGAAGCCCAGGCCGGCCAGCATGCGCAGCATGTCGGG
>CAYRHV010000202.1:0-4707 GCA_964424045.1 uncultured Ottowia sp.
TGCACCAGGTGCACGACCGGTTCGGCGCCGGCCAGGACTGGGCGCCCTGGTGGCGACAGCTGGTCGACGGCATGGTGGCCAAGGGGACGCTGCAACGCGACGCCACGCACCTGCGCGACAGCTCAAGGTAAATGCTCGCTCGGCAAAGCCGAGGGCTTCAGGACAACGCTGAACCGGTTCAGCGTTGTCCTGGCTTATGGCACGGCCCCTTGGGTCGCCTTGATCAGTCGTGAGAATTCGCGCAGCGTTCGGCCCACGAGCTTTTCACTGGAGGGCTCGCTTCGGGTGTGCAGAACGCCGTGTAGCCACAGGGACGCCAAGCCATGGGTGTAGGACCATCCCCCCACTGCAGCCCACTGAACTTCGGTTGCCGTTGCGCCAGGGCCGAGCACCCGCTCGATGATCCGCTTCAACTCGACGAAGGCCGCGTTGCGAGCGGTTCGCAGCTCCTCGATGGCGTCCTCACCCGCCAGTTCGGGACCGAACATGAGCTGATACAGGGCCGGATTTGCCCGGGCAAAGTCGAGGTAAGCGAGGCAGGCTCTCTCCAGCAGCCCCTTTGCTTCCGTTGCACCGATCACTGCCGCCAAGGCGCCGCTCAATTCGCGAAATCCCTGGGCCGCCAGATGGCTGAGCAGTTCGCGCCGTGTTGCGAAATGATGGTAGGAAGCGGTGGCGCTGACGCCCACCTCCTTGGAAATGGCGCGCAAGGACAGGTTCGCAGTACCCGACTGCTCCAGCATCTCGCGAGCAGTCTTCAACAGCAACGGCGCCAGATTGCCGACGTGATAGCTGTCACGAGCGCGTGCGACTGGAACGTTCATCTGTCTTGCCCAGGGAAACTACGTAGTTGGAAATTATCTTAGCATGGCTTACAATCTTTACCGTGCAAAGATGTGGCGTCAGGATCTGACACTCGACGCCGTGATTGACGGCAAGATGCAAGACCGACCGTGCTGGATACCTGCCCTCGTGTCATCGCGCAGGCAGGCGCAGGCACATTTTTTTGACTTTATCTTTACATTGCAAAGTTTGATGGCGCACGAGAACCGGAGTCCCTGGATCACGGGCGAAGCCGGCCTGAGCCAACACCCAGTCAGTCTCCACTCCTCCCTCAAGACTCCATCAGGAAAGACCATGAAAACAAGATTCACCGACATGCTGGGTATCAAATACCCGGTCATGCAGGGCGGCATGCACTACGTCGGCATGGCGGAACTGGCCTCGGCCGTTTCCAACGCCGGTGGGCTGGGCATGCTGACGGCGCTGACGAAGAAGACGGCTACCGATCTGGCCGAGGAAATCCGCAAATGTCGCGAGATGACGGATCGTCCGTTCGGCGTCAACCTGACCTTTCTTCCCGCTGTACAGCAGCCCGATTACCCCGGCTATATCCGCGCCATCATCGAAGGGGGCATCAGGGTCGTGGAGACTGCGGGCAACAACCCGCAGAACTACATCCCCATCCTGAAGGAAGCGGGCATCACCGTCATCCACAAGTGCACTTCGGTGCGCCATGCGCTCAAGGCCCAGTCCGTGGGCTGTGACGTGGTTTCCGTGGACGGCTTCGAGTGCGGCGGCCATCCGGGCGAGGACGACGTGCCCAACTTCATCCTGCTGCCTCGCGCGGCAGATGAACTGAAGATTCCCTTCATCGCCTCGGGCGGCATGGCAGACGGCCGCTCGCTGGTGGCCGCGCTGGCCATGGGGGCCGACGGCATCAATATGGGAACGCGCTTTCTGGCGACCGTGGAAGCACCTGTGCACCAGGCCGTCAAGGAGGCGATCGTCCAGGCCAGCGAGCTGGATACGCGCCTGGTCATGCGCCCGCTGCGCAACACCGAGCGCGTGCTCAATAACGCGGGGGTCGAGCGCATTCTCCAGAAGGAAAGGGAGATGGGCTCCAACGTCCGGTTCGAGGACATCATCAATGAAGTGGCGGGCGTTTACCCGCGCGTGATGCTGCATGGTGAACTGGACGCAGGCGGCTGGTCCTGCGGCATGGTCGCCGGCCTCATCCACGACATCCCGACCTGCGCCGAACTGATGAACCGGATCATCACGCAGGCCAGGAACATCGTTCAAGAACGGCTTCAGCCTGCCATTTTTCCAATCTGACAGGCGAGCGGACCGATGGGTCCCAGCCCTGCCGTTGCGCCCCGTCCGCTGTGGGGCTGCCCTGGCTATCCCCTTCCACTTTCCCCATCCACAGCGTCGCCTCTCACCCCACCCGGAGATCAACATGTCGCACATTCTTCAGAACCTCCAGCCCGAAGTCGCCCGTGCCCTCGAGCACTGGCATCGGATGATCGCCAAGGGCGATTTCGGCGAGCTTCACACCATCGTCCATCCGGAAGCGGTCTTCCGTTCGCCCATGGCGAATTCGCCCTATGGCTCCGCCCCGGCGCTCATCCTGGCGCTGACCACCGTCATCGAGGTGCTCGAGAACTTCACCTACCACCGCCAGCTGGCCACCGACGACGGCCTGAACGTGGTGCTGGAGTTCAGCGCCAACGTCGGCGACAAGCATCTCAAGGGCATCGACCTGATCCGCTTTGACGACCAGGGCCAGATCGTCGACTTCGAAGTGATGGTTCGCCCGATGAGTGGACTGCAGGCCCTGGGCGCCGAGATGGGCAAGCGCCTGGGCGACAAATTGCCAGCCTTCAAGGTCAATGCCTGAACACCCGTCCGGCACCACCGCGCCAATGCAGTCGGCGCTCAGGAGTTCCTGTTCCCCAACCTGCACGATCAAGAGAGCACACATGGAAGAAAGCCAAAAATACCCTTGGGAAGACGCCTATCCGCCGAGTCTCCGCGGCTATCGCCTGGACCTGTCGGCCCTTCCAGCCAATGCCGCTTCGCTGGCCTCGGTCGCGGCGGCGCGCCATCAGTCCCGTGCGGCCTTCAGCTTCGTGCTTCCGGCAGGAGTCAGCACCACCCGCAGCTTCGAGGAAATCGACGCGCTGTCGGACGCCTTCGCCGCCTACCTGGCGCTCGACCTGGGCCTGAAGCCCGGCCAGGTCATCGCGGTGCAGCTGCCGACCAGCCTGCATTACCCCATCGCCGTCTTCGGTGCGTGGAAGGCCGGGCTGATCGTGACCAACGTCAACCCGATGTATACCGACCGGGAGCTGCGCCTGCAGCTCGAGGACTCGGGTGCGCGGGTCTTGCTGGCTTCCGACCTTTTCCTTCAGGTGGCGCAACCAGCGGCACAGGCGCTTGGCCTGCAGCTGCTGACTGCCAGCATGTGGGATTTCTTCGAGGAACCCATCGCCCAGGCGATCCGCAGCAAGCTCTCGCCACCGGACACCCCGGCACCCGGCATGCCATTCACGCGCATGGTCGACGCGCTGGAGAAGAGGCAGGCGTCGCGCCCGTTCGTCCGGCGCGATCATCCGGTGGCGCTCTACCAGTACACGGGCGGAACCACGGGCCGGAGCAAGGGCGCGGTCATCACGCATCAGAACGTCCTGGCAACGCTGCGGATGACGGAGGATTTCCTCTCCGCCTATGACCGCCCACGTTGCGGTGAAACGATCCTGACCGTGCTGCCGCTCTACCACATCTTTGCCTTCATGGTGAACTTCCTCGTGTTCTTCACCGTAGGCGCGCGCAATCTGCTGGTGCCCAACCCGCGTCCGGTGTCCAACCTCCAGAGCGCGTTCGAAGGATTCGAGATCGATTGGATGGCCGGCGTGGACACGCTTTACGCCGGGCTGCTCGACGAGCCCTGGTTCAAGGCCAATCCCCCGAAGCTGAGGTACGCCTTTTCCGGCGGGACGGCCTTGCGTCCTTCGACGGCCCAAGCCTGGCAGGCCGTCGTATGTCCCATCCTGGAAGGCTATGGGATGACGGAAACGACCTGCATCGTTTCGTGCAACCCGCCGACGCCCCATCCGATTCTTGGAACGGTGGGCCTTCCCATGCCCGGCTGCGCGGTGCGTGTGGTCGACGACCAGGGCAACGACCTGGGCCCCGGGGAACGCGGGGAACTGCTGGTCAAAGGACCCCAGGTGGTTCCGGGATATCTGCGGGCAAAGGAGGAGAGCGCCAGTGCGATCGTCAACGGCTGGCTGCATACGGGCGATATTGCCCAGATCGAGCCCAACGGCTACCTGCGCATCGTGGATCGCAAGAAGGACATGATCCTGGTATCCGGATTCAATGTCTATCCCAACGAGGTCGAAGATGTGCTGACTGCGCACCCCGCCATCGTGGAAGCTGCAGTCGTGGCGGCGCAGGATGCTGCGTCCGGCGAAGCCGTTCGTGCATTCATCGTGGTCAGTGACAAGGCACTCAGTGCCGCCGACGTGGAGACCTACTGCCGCACCCAATTGACGGCCTACAAGGTGCCCAGGCAGATCGTCATGGTCGAGCAACTGCCCAAGTCGCCGGTCGGCAAGGTGTTGCGTGCTGTTCTGCGAAACGCCCCGCTTGCCTAGCCTTTGCCACGACCGCAACTGCGGGATCAGTCCCGTCGAGAGGCGGGCCTTCAACGGGGATCATTGCAAAGCCCTGCGTCGACACGGCGAGGAACAGGTGCGGTGGACGTTGAAGCCCAAGGTCGTGCGTCGCCCGATCAACGCCTGACAGGGCGGAACACCGCACTGGACAGACACCTCAGTCGCTTGTGGGCTCGGCCAGCAGGGTGCCGATGGCCACGCCCAGCGCCAGGTCCTGCACGTGGCCGAAGGCGTGCTGGCG
>CAYRHV010000203.1:0-4697 GCA_964424045.1 uncultured Ottowia sp.
CTAGAAGGGGGACGCACCCTGTGCCCAGGGAGACCCTGGTCACGGGTGCACTGGGATGGCCTGCTCCGCGGCCTTCCGGCTGCCATCGAGGCAGCGGGATTGGATATCCGGCGAGCACAGCAACGACGAGGTGGCCTGGCCAAGTACTCACCCGAAGGGCCGCGGCCGTTTGTCCTGCTTCGCTGGGCTGGGCTCAAGAGACTCCGGCCAAGGGTTGCCTCGCTCCGCCTGCTTCGCGGCCATCGAGATGATGCCGCGAACGAAAGTGCAGCGGCTCGCCGGTGGTCCTTCGCGTCACCGCCGCAGCCACCGGCCGCGACGATTCGGGCGGAGTTCGTGCCGGCCTGTACTTGCCTTGATCGCCGATTGAGAGTAAATTAAGTCTCAATTGGAGAAAATCATGTCTGCATCTGTTGCATTGCCCGAATCTGCCGCCATCAAGGAAGGCGCCGCCGCCTACGCCCTGCGACCGCTGGGCCCGGGGCAGGGTGGGGCGTTCCAGCTTTCGCCGCTGGAGCGGGCGGAACTGGTCAAGCGCGGGGTGCCGGCACGCACGGTGCAGGAGATGAGCGCCGCCATGGGGCTGTCGCGCGAGCAGCTGATGCGCGCAGCCGGTCTGGCGCGCTCGACGGTGGAGCGCAAGATCGCCGCCCGCGGCCGCCTGTCCGAAAGCGAGAGCGAGAAGCTGGTGGGTCTGTCGCGGCTGATTGGCCAGGTCGAGGCCATGGTGCGCGAGGCCGGCGAGGCGCCGGCCGACTTCGACGCCGCGCGCTGGTTTGCGGCCTGGATGGACGAGCCGGTGGCAGCCCTGGGTGGCCGCTGCCCGCGCGAGCTGCTCGACACCGCGGACGGGCGCGAGGCGGTGGCGACGCTGCTGCTGCAGATGAAGTCCGGCGTCTACGCCTGAGTCGCGCCTGGCCATGCCCGCGCAGGCACCGGTGCTGGCGTTCTGGCGCATCGCCACCGACACCCCGGACTACACCGCCGACGACCTGGACGGCAAGGGGGCCGAACTGTCGGGCGGGCGCTGGAATGCGCGCGGCACGCCGCTGGTCTACGCCAGCAGTTCGCGCGCGCTGGCCTGCCTGGAGACGGTGGTGCACCTGGCCGGTGGCCGCGCCCTGCCGCTGAACCGCTATCTCGTGCGCCTTGAGGTGCCGGCCGCGCTCTGGGCTGCGCGCACGGTGTTCGACAGCGACGCGCACGTGGGTTGGGACGCGCTGCCGCCGGGCCGCATCAGCATTGCCTGGGGCACCGCCTGGGCCCAGGGCGGCGCCAGCTGCCTGGCCGAGGTGCCCTCGGTGATCGTGCCGGAGGAGGGCAACCTGCTGCTCAATCCGCGCCATCCCGATGCCGGGCGCATCACGGCGCGCAAGCTGCGACGCTGGCTCTACGACCCGCGCGCGCTGCGCGTGGCCTGAACGGCCCGCCGCGCTATTCGGCGTAGCGCTGCATCACGTATTCGCCCGGCGCGTCGCACAGGGCGCGGTTGGCCGGGATCGGTTTGGCCTTGACGCGTTCGCTGGAGTGGCGCGCCAGCCAGTCCTGCCAGGCGGGCCACCAGGAGCCATCGAAGGGCTCGGCGCGCTCCAGCCATTCCTCCATGCTGAGCCACTGGGCGTGCGCCGGCTGGGTGGCGATGCGGTAGCGCCGGCGCGGGTGTCCCGGTGGCGAGACGATGCCGGCGTTGTGGCCGCCGCTGGTGAGCAGGAAGGTGATCTCGGCACTGGTGAGCTGGTGCAGCTTGTAGACCGAGCGCCAGGGCGAGACGTGGTCGCGCTCGGTGCCGACCAGGAAGATCGGCATCTTCAGGTCGGACAGCGAGACACGGCGCCCGCCGGCCACGTAGCGGCCATTGGCAAGCGCGTTCTTCATGTAGAGCGCGATCAGGTATTCGTGGTGCATGCGCGCCGGCAGGCGGGTGGTGTCGGCGTTCCAGGCCATCAGGTCGTTGCCCTGGTCGCGTTCGCCCATCAGGTATTCCCGCATCCGGCGCGTCCACACCAGGTCGCGCGAGTGCAGGAACTGGAACGAGCCGGCCATCTGCTTGCCGGTCAGGAAGCCCTGGCCGCGCGTGATGTTGTCAAGCAGGTTGACCTGGCCGTCGTCGATGAACAGGCCGAGCTCGCCCGGCTTGTAGAAGTCCACCTGCGCCGCCAGCAGGGTCAGCGTGCGGGGTGCCGGCAGGTCGGCGTAGCCGGCCATGCCGTCGTCGCGTGCCAGGGCCGCCACGGCGATCGCCAGCAGCGTGCCGCCCAGGCAGTAGCCCATGGCGTGCAGTGGCGCCGTGCCCGAGTCGTGCGAGGCCGCGCGCATGGCCTCCAGCACGCCCAGCTCGAGGTAGTCGTCCATCGACAGCTCGCGGTCCGACTCGTCCGGGTTGCGCCACGACACCATGTAGACCGTGTGACCCTGCTCGACCAGGTAGCGCACCATGGAGTTGTGCGGCGACAGGTCGAGGATGTAGTACTTCATGATCCAGGACGGCACGATGAAGATCGGCTCCGGATGCACGGTGCTGGTCTGCGGCTCGTAGCGGATCAGCTCGACCAGGTGGTTGCGATACACCACCTTGCCCGGGGTGACGGCGACGTTGCCCCCGACCACGTAGCGACTGCGGTTGAGCAGGTCTTCCTCGGTCGGCACGCCGGTCGTGTCGGCCAGCCAGTTGACGGCGCCGCGCGCGAGGTTGGTGCCGCCGGACTCCAGCGTGTGCCGGATCAGCACCGGGTTGGTGGCCAGGCGGTTGGCCGGCGACAGCATGTCCAGCCACTGGCGCGCGAAGAAGTCGATCAGGCGACCGTTGTGCTTGCTGATGCCGGGCACCTTGGCGGCCTCGCGCCAGAACACCTCGGCATTGCGAAAGCCGATGCGCCACTGGTTGAACGGCCAGTGGGCCCATTCATCGGCGCGAAAGCGCGGATCCTCGTCGCGCGTGCCGACGTGGTCCTCGCTGCCGTCGCGCAGCGTCAGCGTGTCGGCCGCGAGCCGGGTCGCCAGCGCCGCCAGTTCGAGCTGGCGCCCGGGCGCGGCCGCCAGGTGCCAGGCCCAGTCGGCCAGCGCCAGGCTCAGCGTGATCGGAGACAGGTTGCCAAATTGCGCAGCGGCGCTGGTCTGGGCCAGCCGGTCCAGCTTGCGCGTGGGTGTCTCGTCCATGCGGTAGGGGTCGGCGACCTTGACCGCATGGTCGGGCTCGCGTCTGCCGCGCTGGGCGGTGCGTGCGATGCTGGGGTTGTGTCGATCCATGGTGTCTCGCCCTCGCTCTGGCTGGGTTGTGGTTGTATTGTCTGTGGCGCGCTCCCAGCTTGCCACCCGCATTTTCCATCATAAGATATTGAATCTGGAAACCGCAGTTGGCCGCTCGTCAGCGTCTCGAAGCCCGCATGGACACTGACCGCCTCGCTTTTGCCTGCATTCATCGGTTGGGTGAGCACGCCATGCACCCGCCAGCATCGCGCTGGCCGCGCCATGCGACGTTGCTCGTCCGGGCGCACATCAGTGCGCGGCGTCCGCACGTCTTGCCTGGCACACCCATCACGGCACTGACCGGCACATCCAGCTGCGGTTGCCAGGTGGAGGCATGCACAAGACCTTGTGCCTTGTCAAGGGATAATCCGGGGCATACTAAATAATGAGTGGTTCAACGTGATCCATTTCACGTTCGTGGGCCCAACGCCGGCATCGATTGCCTGGCGAACACGCTTGGCGGACGATGCGAGGAGTTGCGCGATGTCCGGATTTCCTGACGCCCATTGGCCATTGCGGCCAGTCTGCTGGAGCCGACCGTGGTCGTGAGTGCGGCGCCCCCGGTCTTTCATGCCCTGCACCTGCATGGCGCCATGCTTGACGTGGTCGCCGCCACGCACGCGCCCAGGCAGCTGCTGCGCCAGCGCCAGGAGCAGCGCCTGCAGATGCTGCTCGAGGCCGCCAGTGCAGCGCGCGTGTATCGCGATCGGTTTGGCAATGTCGACCCGCGGTCGCTGCAACTGGCGCAGATTGCCCCGGTCACGCGCACTGAACTGATGGCGCGCTTCGACGACTGGGTGACCGACCCGCAACTGCGGCTGGACGACCTGATGGCGTTCGTGCGCGACCCGGCACGCGCTGCCGAGCCCTGGCTCGGACGCTACGTGGTCTGGGAAAGCTCGGGCACCAGTGGCCAGCCCGGCATCTTCGTCCAGGACGCACGCGCCATGGCGGTCTACGACGCGCTCGAGGCCGTGCGCCACAGCGCGCCCTCGCGCCACGGCAGCAGCCTGTTTGGCGGCTTCAGCCCGTTCGACATGCTGGGCGTGGGTGACCGCCATGCCCTGGTCACCGCCACCGGCGGCCACTTTGCCAGCGTCGTCAGTTTCGAGCGCCTGCGGCGCCTGAATCCCTGGCTGGCGGGGGCCTCGCGCATCTTCAGCCTGCTGCAGCCGGTGCGAGACCTGGTGAACGCGCTCAACCAGTTCCAGCCGACGGTGCTGGCGAGCTACCCCACCGCCGCGGCGATGCTGGCCGATGAGGCTGCGGCCGGGCGCCTGCGCATCCGGCCGCGCTGCGTGCTGACCGGCGGCGAGACCCTGAGCGACGCCGTGCGCCTGCGCATTCGCGAGGTGTTCGACGCGCCGGTGCGCGGCAGCTACGGCACGTCGGAATTCCTGCCAATTGCCTGGGAATGCTCGCGCGGGCGCCTGCACGTCAATTCCGACTGG
>CAYRHV010000204.1:0-4695 GCA_964424045.1 uncultured Ottowia sp.
CGAACCACGCCGAAGTGCCGCGCCTGTTGCTGGTCGACGGCTCCAGCTACCTGTATCGGGCGTTCCACGCCATGCCCGACCTGCGCGCCGATCCGGGCGACCGCAACAGCCAGCCCACGGGCGCGATCCGCGGCATGATCAACATGCTGAACGCGCTGCGCAAGGAGTATCCGGACGCACCCTACGCGGTCTGCGTGTTCGATGCGCCGGGGCCGACCTTCCGGGACGCGATCTACCCCGACTACAAGGCCAATCGCACGCCGATGCCCGACGATCTGCGCAGCCAGATCGAACCGATCCACGAGGTGGTGGAGCTGCTGGGCTGGAAGGTGCTGGCGGTGCCTGGCGTCGAGGCCGATGACGTCATCGGCACGCTGGCCCGGGCCGGCGCCGGGCAGGGACTGGAAGTGGTGATCTCCAGCGGCGACAAGGACCTGGCGCAGCTGGTGACCGATCGCATCCACATCATCGACACCATGAGCGGCAAGCGCCGCGACCTGGATGGCGTGCAGGCCGAGTTCGGTGTCGCGGCGGCGCAGATGCTGGACTACCAGACCCTGGTGGGCGACACCATCGACAACGTGCCGGGCGTGGACAAGGTCGGCCCCAAGACCGCCGCCCGATGGCTGGAGCAGTACGGCTCGCTGGACGCGATCGTGGCACACGCCGCCGAGATCAAGGGCGCCGCCGGCCAGAACCTGCGCAACGCGCTGGACTGGCTGCCGACCGGCCGCAGCCTGCTGCAGATCCGCACCGACTGCGACCTCGCCGGCCACGTCGACGGCCTGCCGGCGCTGGACGCGGTCGCGGTGCAGCCCGAACAGACCGACGAACTGGCAGCCTTTTACGAGCGCTACGGCTTTCGCACCCTGGCACGTGCCTTGCGCGCCGCGCAGGCGACCGCGGACGGCGCACCTGCCGGTGCCGCCGACGCAGGCGCGGACCGGGACGTGGTGCGCTACGAGGTGGTGCTGGACTGGCCCGCCTTCGAGCGCTGGCTGGCGCGCATCGAGGCGGCGGAGCTGACGGCCTTCGACACCGAGACCACCTCGATCGACCAGGCCGAGGCGCGCATCGTCGGCCTGTCATTCAGCGTGGAACCGCTGGAGGCCGCCTATATCCCGCTGGCGCACGACGGCCCCGACGCGCCGCACCAGCTGCCACTGGACGAGGTGCTGGCGCGCCTGAAACCCTGGTTCCGGAACCCGGCGTGCCGGAAGCTCGGCCAGCACATCAAGTACGACCGCCACGTGCTGGCCAACCATGGCGTCGAGGTCGCCGGCTACGTGCACGACACCATGCTGCAGAGCTACGTGCTCGAGGTGCACCGGCCGCACAACCTGGCAAGCCTGGCCGAGCGGCACCTGGGCCGCGGCGGCATCCAGTACGAGGACCTGTGCGGCAAGGGCGTGCACCAGATTCCGTTCTCCCAGGTGCCGGTGGAGCAGGCGGCGCGCTATTCCTGCGAGGACTCGGACCAGACCCTGGCCGTGCACCGCGTGCTGTGGCCGCAGCTGCAGGCCAATGAACGGCTGCGCGCCATCTACGAGCTCGAGGTGGCCTGCAGCGAGGTGCTGTATCGCATCGAGCGCCATGGCGTGCTGCTCGACACCGCCCTGCTGCGCCGCCAGAGCGACGAGCTGGGCCAGCGCATCGTGGCGCTGGAGCACGAGGCGCACGAGCTGGCGGGCCAGCCCTTCAACCTGGGCTCGCCCAAGCAGATCGGCGAGATCTTCTTCGACAAGCTGGGCCTGCCGGTGGTCAAGAAGACCGCCACCGGCCGTCCCAGCACTGACGAGGAGGTGCTGGAGAAGCTGGCCGAGGACTATCCGCTGCCGGCGCGCATCCTCGAGCACCGGGGCCTGTCCAAGCTCAAGGGCACCTACACCGACAAGCTGCCGCAGCTGGTCGACGCGCAGGGCCGCGTGCACACCCACTTCGCCCAGGCCGTGGCCGTCACCGGCCGGCTGGCCAGCAACGACCCGAACCTGCAGAACATCCCGGTGCGCACGCCCGAGGGGCGGCGCATCCGCGAGGCCTTCATCGCGCCGCCCGGCCACGTCGTCGTCAGCTGCGACTACAGTCAGATCGAGCTGCGCATCATGGCCCACCTGTCGGACGACGCGGCGCTGCTGAAGGCCTTCCACGACGGCATGGACGTGCACCGCGCCACCGCCAGCGAAGTGTTCGGCGTGGCGCCGGATCAGGTCAGCAGCGAGCAGCGGCGCTACGCCAAGGTGATCAACTTCGGCCTCATCTACGGCATGAGCAGCTACGGCCTGGCGCGCAACCTGGGCATCGACGGCACGGCGGCGAAGAACTACATCCAGCGCTATTTCGAGCGCTATCCCGGCGTCAAGCGCTACATGGACGAAACGCGCGAGCTGGCGCGCAAGCAGGGCTACGTCGAGACCGTGTTCGGCCGCCGCCTGTACCTGCCCGAGATCAACTCACCCAACGGGCCGCGCCGCGCCGGTGCCGAGCGCGCTGCCATCAACGCGCCGATGCAGGGCACGGCCGCCGACCTGATCAAGAAGAGCATGGTTGCCGTGCAGCAGGCCATCGACGGCCAGCAGCGCGCCAGCCGCATGATCCTGCAGGTGCACGACGAACTGGTGCTGGAGGTGCCGGACGGCGAGGTCGACTGGGTGCAGGTCGAGCTGCCGCGCCTGATGGCGAGCGTGGCCGCGCTCAAGGTGCCGCTGGTGGCCGAGGTCGGCGTGGGGCCGAACTGGGAGCGGGCACACTGAACATCAGCCGGGCCGTCGACCGCGCGGCGCGCGCGCATCCAGGCCAGGGGCTCAGTCCGGAGGCATCGTGACCGCGAGCCTGGCCGCCATGATCACCACCAGCACGAGGATCTGGACCTCGACGATCAGGACGGCGGCAAACGATGCGGCGCCGGTGTCCTCGCCGCGATCCAGGCGCTTCAGCCAGCTCCAGCGGTTCCACAGGCCCAACGCCACCGCGAGGCCGACCATGAGCACCTTCGCCGCCAGCAGCTGGAAGTAGGGCGACATCATCGGGTGCTCGGCCGAGCCGAGCATGCGCACGCCGTTGGCGACGCCGGAGAGCAGGGCGAGCGGCACGGCCACGGTCGCCACGCGCGACAGGCGGTGTGCCAGCCGACTGCGCTCGGGGGGCGTCCACGCCGGCCACTGGCGCAGGTTGATGGCGCCGATCGCCACCACGCCGACCCAGGCGCCGGCGCCCAGCACGTGCAGGGTGTTGACCAGCGCTGCGCCGCCGAGCAGGCCGCGGTCGGCCACGTGGCCGCTGGCGGCCAGGGCGTAGGCCAGCGCAACCAGGGCAGCGAGCTGCAGCAGGGGATTCGAGCCGGCGGTCGTCCGGCCGTCGACCGCGGGCTCGGCCGGGATCAGGGCCAGCACCAGCCAGGCGACGAGCCCGACCGAGGCCGTGCGGCCGAAGCTCGTCTGCGTCAGCACCAGCCACAGCGCCGCGGGCAGCTCGGCCGGGCGAGCATCGGTCATCGCCTGGGTGGCGGCCAGCAGCCAGGCGGCCAGGCCCAGCCCCAGCAGCCAGGTTGCGCGGCGCGCGAAGCGTGGCACGCGCGCCGCCGCTGCCGGCGCAAGTGCGTCGTGCACCAGCACCAGGCCGATGCAGATCGCGAGCGCGGTCGCGACCCAGGCGGCGCCGATCGGCTGCAGCCAACTCGCCACCAGGCCCATCGACTCGGCCATGGGGCGGTGTCTATTTCACGCTGAAGCGATAGGTTCCGTTCAGGCGGTGGCCGTCGCGCGCCACCGTCGTCCATCGGACTTCGTAGATTCCCGCGGCAAGTGCGGGCAGGGCCGCGCACATCCGGGGCGGTGGGCCGGCCTGGACGCTGGACGGTGCGGCATTGACCTGCTGGCCGCTGGCGTCATGCACGCTCAGGTGGCTGAGTGCCGGCTCGATGGCGCTGCTGAAGTCGATGCAGGCCTGGCCTGGCGCCTCGACCGTGGCGTCGGGCGCCGGATCCTGGGCGGCGATCCGGGTATGGGCCTGCACCAGGCTGCTGCCCGCCAGCACCATGGCGGCGGCGAGCAGGCGCAGGGCCAGCCCGGCAGGTGCGTGAGATGGGGTCGGCAGCGAGGCGTGGCGGAGCGTGGGCTTGACGTGCATGGCGGGATCCTCTGTGCAGCCATGGTAATCGTGCCCGGCCCGGTTCGCACGGCCGGGCGGGCGGTCTCGTCCACCCTGGGCGGGTCAGCGAGGCGGCGGCTCGGGGTCGGCGGCGTCCGGTGCCGGCGGGTGCTCGGCTGGCTGCAGGGGTGGCGGCAGCTGGTCGCCCCCCGGCTGGCGCCGGTTGCGGAACAGCGCGGCCCGGCTCAGCAGCACGGTGGTGATCGGCACGGTGATCGACAGCAGGATGATCAGGAGCCAGGCGCGCAGCTCGATCCGCTCGTTCTGCAGCGAGAAATAAAGCATGGTGGCGAAGCTGACGCACCAGGCGCTCCAGGTCACGATCAGGGCCGGCGGGTGCAGGCGCTGGAAGAAGTTCTTCAGGTGCACCACGCCCCAGGCGGACACCAGCGTGAACACGGCGCTGGCCAGCAGCAGCAGCGCCACGATGATTTCGGCCCACAGGGGGATGGTGGAAGTCATGCGGACCTGCTCCTGCACTGCGCCGTCATGGTTCGGCCCGGCGTCCGGGTTGCCCGCCGCCGAGCGTCGGGACGCGAACGCATTCTT
>CAYRHV010000205.1:0-4664 GCA_964424045.1 uncultured Ottowia sp.
CCAGCAGGAACACCACCGGGTCGCCCACATACTGGAACAGCAGGAAGGCGACGAAGGCCACCGAGACCATCACGATGATGGCCTGCAGCAGGCGGCGGAAGATGAAGGCACCCATGTCGAAAGGCTGTCGTGCTGCTGGATGCTAGCAGAGCAGGCGGCCGGCCAGAGACAGGGATTGCGAGGATGGCCAGAGATTGTTGGCCATGGAGCAGAGAACAAAAAAATGCCCCCACGCGCCCCCGCTGCACGTGGTGCGCTGCTCCCCGAGGGGGCCGTTTTTGCCTTGGGACGGCCCAGCGGCAAAAAAAGCCGCCCGAAGGCGGCTTTTGAACCGAACAGGTGCTGCCCTTGCGGGCAGCCTCCGATCAGAAGTTGTGACGCAGGCCGACACCGTAGTTGTTCAGGCCTTGCAGACGCAGGTAGGCTGCGTAGACGAACGTACGCTTGGACAGGGCATATTTGCCTTCCAGCAGGCCGTTGGTGTACTTCTTGGCGCCGGTGTAGTCCTTGGTGGTCCTGGTCAGATCCAGCGTCAGGGCAAAGGCACCCAAGTTGGCTGAACCACCCAGCGCGTAGCCACGACGCTGCCTGTACTCACGCGAGTTGTGGTAAGAGGCCGACAGGGCGAAGCTGCCGAAGTTGTACTTGCCACCCAGAGCGTAACCCGTCTTCTGATTCTTGGCCTTGTTGGCCGACAGGGCGACGGCCAGCGGGCCATTCGCATAGATGGCGTTCAGGTCCCATTTGGCGCCGGGGTAGCCCTCGCTGCCAGCATCGTCCTTCAGAATGTAGCCCAGCGACGCTGTGAAGCCGCCCATGTTGGGCGTCTTGTAGGCGAACATGCTGTTATGCCGGTGGTGGTCGGCACCCCAGCCGAAGGTGTTGGCGATAACCGAGTAGTTGGCCGTACCGGTCAGTTCATAGGCGGCCACGCCCCAGAAGGACGGGTTCAGCTGGCGACCCATGGTAACCGTGCCCCAGTTGCCGCCGATCGACAGGTTGGCAGCACGCGCCCAGAATGCCTCGTCGGTTTGAGCACCATTGCCCAGATTCAGGCCGCTCTCGAAATTGAAACCAACCTTCAGACCGCCACCCAGATCCTCGACGCCACGCACGCCGATGCGGCTGGTTCCGTTGACCATCAGGCCGCCACCCTGGAAGCGGGTAGTGCTCTTCTTAGAGCCATCCTGTTGATATGCCTGCGTGTGCGAGATTCCCGCGTCGGCCACGCCATACAGGGTCACCGAAGACTGAGCCATCGCGGTGCCGGCAAAGCCCAGGACCGCCAGGGCAATCAGAGATTTTTTCATTGCAAGTTCTCCAAGGTTAAACATAGGGCGCCGGTGCGAAGGGTCCGTTTGCGTATCCCGCCGGTTCCCCGGGCCAACCTCCCCATGTGGGAAGTTGTTGCTATTGCACCAGAGGCGCCCGCAACTTGCAAAGATTTCGGCCCCGAATTGACCATTGGGGCCCCAATTTGTTGTGTAACCGAGACAAGGCCTCGAGAAGCCGTTGGATCAACGCCACATTTGACTCGCGAAGATTACGCCCAAAAAGTGATCGCCTGCCCCGGATCACGGCATTCCAAGCTGCCGCCGAGCGTCGGCGCAGCGGCGGTCTCCAAGGATGTACCATTGGTGCATGTCGAGTCGAATCGATCAATTACTTTCTGCGGCGGACAGCGCCCTGCGCACCCTGTGGGCGCCGCCACAGGGCGCCCGCCCGACTCCCGAACCGGCGGTGCCGGCCGACCTGCAGGCCGAGCTGACGGACGAGGAAAGGCGCTTGTCGAGCGCCCTGATGCGCGTCAACCACGTCGGCGAGGTGTGTGCGCAGGCGCTTTACACGGCGCAAGCCCTGGTGACGCGCGACGAGGCACTGCGCCACCAGCTCGATGCCGCGGCACGCGAAGAGACCGACCACCTGGCGTGGACGCGCGAGCGCCTGGCCGAACTGGGCGGGCGCACGTCCCTGCTGAATCCGCTCTGGTACGCGGGCGCCTTCGGGATCGGCGTGCTGGCCGGCAAGCTGGGCGGCGATCGCGTGAACCTGGGCTTCGTGGTCGAAACCGAGCGCCAGGTCGAGGCGCACCTGGCCAGCCACCTCGATCGCCTGCCGGCCACGGACGCCACCTCGCGCGCCATCGTGGCCGAAATGAAGAAGGACGAGGCGCGCCATGCCGACAATGCGCTCGCCGCCGGCGCCGTCGAGCTGCCGCTGCCGGTGCGTGGCCTGATGCGCCTGGCCGCGCGCGTGATGACGACCACCGCGCACTACGTCTGAAAGGCTGAGCGCGCGGCGGCGCCGGATTTCAGGCGACGCCGCCGCCCACCTCGACCAGCTCGAACGAGGTCGTGATCTCGGCCGTCTTGCCCAGCATGATGGAGGCCGAGCAGTATTTCTCGTGGCTGAGCCGGATCGCCCGCTCGACTGCACGCGCTGGCACGCCGACGCCGCGCACGGTGAAATGCATGTGGATGCGCGTGAAGACCTTGGGGTCTTCGCTGGCGCGCTCGCTCGTCAGGTGCACCGAGCAGGCGCGCACGTCGTGGCGTCCGCGCCGCAGCATCAGCACCAGGTCGTAGGCGGTGCAGCCGCCGGCCCCCGCAAGCACGGTTTCCATCGGCCGCGGCGCCAGGTTCTGCCCGCCCTGTTCGGGCCGCTCGGCATCGGGCGCGCCGTCCATGGCAATGACGTGGCCCGAACCGGTCTCGGCCACGAAGCCCATGCCCGAGCGCGTGCCGGCGGCGCCGGTCCAGCTGACTGTGCATTCCATGATGGCTTTACCTCGCAAGAATCGCTGCTGTTGGCGGCCAAGCGTAGCCGAACCGGGCCAGCGGGCCGCGCAATGTGCATAAATTGGCAGGTTCACGCACTTTGATGCTGCAATGCAACAAGCACTTCTGAACGCTCGTGCTTTTTCGGTTATGCTTCTTTCCATGTCAGGGATCTCCCCGACGACTCTTGTCTCCTCCACCCTATCAGTTGGTGGATTCAGGCCCCGCACCGCATGGTCCGGGGCCTTTTTTTGTGCGTCGCAGCAGGTAATCCGGGCAGCCGGACCGCGTCCTCCTTATGATGTGCGGCTTGCCCGTCTCGACCGTGATCCCCTGCCCATGCCGACCGCCACCGCGCCTGCTTCCGCCCGCCGCTCGTCCCTGAGTTCCATTGATTACCTCAAGCGCGTGCTGACGGCGCGCGTCTACGACGTCGCGATCGAAACCGACCTGACGCCGGCGCGCGTGCTGGGCCGCCGGCTGCACAACAAGGTGCTGCTCAAGCGCGAGGACCAGCAGCCGGTGTTCTCGTTCAAGCTGCGCGGCGCCTACAACAAGATGGTTCATCTCACGCCCGAGCAGCTCAGGAGCGGCGTGATCTGCGCCAGCGCCGGCAACCACGCCCAGGGCGTGGCGCTGGCGGCGCAGAAACTGGGCGCGCGCGCCGTCATCGTGATGCCGGTGACGACGCCGCAGGTGAAGATCGATGCGGTCAGGGCCCTGGGCGGCGAGGTGGTGCTGCAGGGCGACAGCTTTTCCGACGCCTACCAGCACGCGCTGAAGCTGCAGGCCGAGCAGCAGCTGACCTTCGTGCACCCGTTTGACGACCCGCTGGTGATCGCCGGCCAGGGCACGATCGGCATGGAGATCCTGCGCCAGCAGCAGGGGCCGCTGGATGCCGTGTTCGTGGCCATCGGCGGCGGCGGCCTGATCAGCGGCGTGGCCGGCTACATCAAGGCGGTGCGGCCGGAGGTGAAGGTCATCGGCGTGCAGATGACGGATTCGGACGCGATGGCGCAGTCGGTGGCGCTGGGCAAGCGGGTCAACCTGCCGGACGTGGGCCTGTTCTCGGACGGCACGGCGGTCAAGCAGGTGGGCGCCGAGACCTTTCGCATCGCGCGCGAGCTGGTGGACGAGTTCATCCGCGTCGACATCGATGCCGTGTGCGCGGCGATCCGCGACGTCTTCATCGACACGCGCAGCATCGTCGAGCCGGCGGGTGCGATGACGGTGGCGGCGGTCAAGCAGTACGTGGCCACGCACAAGAAGCGCGGCGAGACCTACGCCGCCATCCTGTCGGGCGCCAACATGAACTTCGACCGCCTGCGCTTCGTCGCCGACCGTGCGGAGGTGGGCGAGGAACGCGAGGCCCTGCTGGCGGTGACGATCCCCGAGGAGCGCGGCAGCTTCCGGCGCTTCTGCGAAGTCATCGGCGCCCTGCCCGGCGGGCCGCGCAACGTGACCGAGTTCAGCTACCGCATCAGCCGCGCCGCGCGCCAGGGCAAGGCACACGTGTTCGCCGGCCTGACCACCAACTCCAAGGGGGAGTCGCCGCGCATCGTGACCGCGCTGCAGCGCGCCGGTTTCGACGCCATCGACCTGACGCACGACGAGGTGGCGAAGGAGCACGTGCGCTTCATGATCGGCGGGCGCTCGGCGCTGGCGCGCGACGAGCGCCTGCTGCGCTTCCTGTTTCCGGAGCGGCCGGGGGCGCTGTTCAAGTTCCTGGACCTGATGAAACCGAGCTGGAACATCTCGCTGTTCCACTACCGCAACCAGGGCGCCGACTATGGCCAGATCCTGGTCGGCATGCAGGTGCCGGCGCGCGACGACGCCGCGTTCAAGCGCTTCCTGGCCGAGCTGGGCTACCCGTGGGTGGAAGAGACC
>CAYRHV010000206.1:0-2162 GCA_964424045.1 uncultured Ottowia sp.
ACGCCCAGCACCGCCAGGACCTCGGCGTCGCTGCGATACAGGCGCGGGCTGTTGTCGGCGGCCGTCAACAGGCCGGCGGCGCGCAGGGTCTGCTCCACCGGCAGCTTCAGGCCGCTCACCAGCAAGGGGATGCCGCGTCCCTGCAGCTGGCCAAGCAGGCGCGCGAACACCTCGACGCCGGTGGCGTCGACGCGGTTGATGGGCTGGGCGATCAGGCAGACCCGGCGTGTGTCCGGGTGCTCCGCCAGGTATTCGACCACGTGGCGCTCGAACGCGGCGGCGCTGGCGAAGTCGAGCGCAGCGTCCATGCGCAGCGCCAAGGTGTCCGGCGCCAGCGCCGGCAGCTGCCAGCGCCGGCGGTCGCGCAGCGTGCCGTCGGGGTGCAGGCCGACCTCGATGATGCGCGGGTGCAGGCGCTGGTAGAGGAAGTGCGACAGCGCCATCAGCATGCCCGAGAGCACGCCCCAGTAAAGCTGCGGCGCAGTGACGATGGTGATGACGAAGGTCAGCAGCGCGATCACCGCCTCGACGCGCGAGATGCGCCACAGGCGCGTGAACTCGCGCGGCTTGATCAGGTTCAGCACGGCCACCACGACGATCGCCGCCAGCACGGCCTGCGGCACCTGCTGCAGCAGCGGCAGGAAGAACAGCAGCGCCAGCCACACCACGACGACCGAGAACAGGGTGGCCCAGCCGGTCTGGGCGCCGGCGTAGAGGTTGAGCGCCGAACGCGAGAAGGATGAGCTGGTGGCAAAGGCGCCCGACAGGCCGGAGGCGATCTTGGCCAGGCCCTGGCCGATCAGGTCCTGGTCCTGGTCCCAGCGCTCGCCCTTGCGCTCGTTGTCGACCTTGGCGCTGGCAGCGGTTTCCAGGAAGCTCACCAGCGTGATCACCAACACCGGCAGCACCAGCTGCCCGAGCATGTAGAGGCTGGGCCCGCCGGGCCAGTAGAGGCTGGGCAGGCCCGCGGGCAGGGCACCGACGACGCGCCCGCCCGCCTGCTCGAAGCCGAGCAGCCAGCTCAAGCCGGAACTGGCCAGCACGACGACTAGGATGGTCGGCAGGTCCGGTCGCCAGCGGCGTGCCAGCCACAGCAGCGCCAGCGAGACCAGGCCGAAGGCGGTGGCGCCCAAGTGCACTGCGGGCGCGGCCAGCAGTTGCGACCAGTCGCCCTGGACGCCGAGCAGGGCGCGCAATTGCGACAGGATGATGAGCACGGCCGCGCCCTGAGTGAAGGCCATCAGCACCGGCGCGTTGACCAGGTTCATCAGCCAGCCGAAGCGCACCAGACCCAGCACCACCTGCAGCGCGCCCGACAGCAGGGCCAGCCAGACCGCCAGCGTCACCCATTCGGCGCTGCCGGGCTCGGCCAGTGGCAGCAGCGAGGCGCCGATCAGCAGGCTGGTGAGCGCCACCGGTCCCACCGACAGGCGCGCCGAGGCCGAAAACAGCACCGCCACCAGCGCCGGCAGGAAGGAGGCATAGATGCCGGTGACCAGCGGCATGCCGGCCAGCTGGGCGTAGGCCACGCCCTGCGGGATCACCATCAGGCCGACCGTGAGGCCGGCCATCGCTTCGCCGCGCAGCAGGCGGGCAGACGGCCGCGGCCAGCGCAGGAAGGGCAGCAGGCGAAGCAGGTGCGGGGGAACACGCATCGCGCGATCCTACGCCATCGCAGGTGTGGCTGATTGGGCATGATGGGGGCTCGCCGATGCTGTCCATCCAAGTGTCACCATGAACCGTGCCGTCCTGTTCCTGCTTGCGCTGACCTTACCCCTGGGCGCTGCGGGGCAGGCCTTCAAGTGTCCTGATCCGGCCACCGGTCGCGTGCTCTACACCGACCAGCCGTGCCCGGGCGGCCAGACCGTGGTGCCGGCGCGCACGCCCGAGCAGATCGCCGAGGACGAGCGGCGCGCTGAGGCCGCACGCGAACGTGCCCGCGAGCAGCGCGAGGAAGCGCTGGAGCATAAGCGCCTGCGGCTGGCGCAGGAACAAGCCGCCGCGGCCCTGCGGCCGCCGCCGTCGCCCGCCGAATCCGAAGCCTGCCGCGCGGCGCGCGAGGAGGCCAGCCTGCAGGCTGCCAGCCGGACGGCCAGCGAGGAGGAGATCCGCACCGCACGCGCCAACGCGGCGCTGGCCTGCGGCCAGGCGGCACCGGCGGA
>CAYRHV010000206.1:2262-4660 GCA_964424045.1 uncultured Ottowia sp.
CCCAGGCTGACCGTGGCGTCAGCCGGGATCGGCGGCATGGCGGCGTTCCATTCCAGCCAGGCGGCGCGCATGGCCTGCAGGCGTGCCGGGTCGCGCGCGGCCTGGTTGGCGCGCTCGCGCTCGTCCTGCGGGATGTTGAACAGGTATTCGTGTTCGTCGACCTTGAGGTATTTCCAGTCGCCCTGGCGCAGGGCGCGCTGGTCGCGGTGGTTCATGCGCCAGTGGAGCGGGCGCATGAACCGGTGCGCGGCGTTGCGCAGCACCGGCAGCAGCGAGACGCCGTCGAGCGGGTAGTCGGGGTGCGCGGCCACGCCGGCCGCGTCCAGCATCGTTGCCGACCAGTCCATCGTCATGCACAACTGGCGGCTTTCGCCGCCGGCGCGGATCACGGCCGGCCAGCGGGCGATCCAGGGCACGCGGATGCCGCCTTCGGTCAGGTCCATCTTGCCGCCCACCAGCGGCCAGTTGTCGGAGAAGCGCTCGCCGCCGTTGTCGCTGGTGAAGACCACCAGGGTGTTGTCGGCCAGGCCGGTGCGCGCCAGTGCCTCGAGGATCCAGCCGATGCCCTCGTCCATATGGTGGATCATGCGGCGGTAGACGTGGATGTTGCCGGCCGCCAGGTCGAACAGGTTGTCGCGGATGGTGGGCGCGCGCGCCGCGTCGTCGCGCGTCTCCCAGGGCCAGTGTGGCGCGGTGTAGTGCAGGCTGAGGAAGAAGGGCGCGTCCTGCGCGGCCATGCGCTCGACCCAGTCGACCGCGCGGCGCGACAGCAGGTCGGTCAGATAGCCGTCCTCGGCGTGGCGCGCATCGCCCAGCCAGAGGTCGTGCGCGCCGCGCGAGTCGCAGTGGGTGAAGTAGTCGACGCCGCCGGCGAGCGGACCGAAGCTTTCCTCGTAGCCCGACTTGAGCGGCCCGAAGTGCGGCGGAAAGCCCAGGTGCCACTTGCCGATCAGGGCCGTGCGGTAGCCGGCGCCCCGCAGCAGCGAGGGCAGGGTCGGATGCTCGGGCGGCAGGCCCAGCGTGGGGCTGCCGTGGCTCTTGCTGTTGATCGGCTCCTCGGCGGCGCCGCGCAGGCGGTACTGGTAGCGCGCTGTCATCAAGGCGAAGCGCGTTGGCGAGCAGACCGGTGAATTGCTGTAGCCCTGGCTGAACTTCAGGCCGTCCGCCGCCATGCGGTCCAGCACCGGCGAGACCGGCCCCCAGGGCTCGTCGCGGCCCCCGTAGCAGCCGAGGTCGGCGTAGCCCAGGTCGTCGGCGACGATGAAGATGAAGTTGGGGCGCTGCGTCGTCATGGGACCTGTCTGTCCTGCGTGCCCATGGCGCGCAAGGCGGGCATGGGCACAAGACCCTCAGCCCCTCAGGGCTGGTAGCCGGACTTCTGCACCACCGGCGCCCACTGCGCGCGGTAGGCCTCGAGCATGGCGCGGGTCTGCTCCGGCGTGCTGGCGACGGGCGTCACCTTGGCGGCGTTGAACTTGCTGCGCGTGTCCTCGTCCTGCATCACCGCGTTGATCGCGGCGCCCAGTTCTGCCACGCGCTCGGCCGGCATGGCGGCCGGGGCGAAGAAGGTGTTCCAGCCCGTGGCCACGAGCTCGAGCCCGGACTCGCGGATGGTCGGCACGCTGGCAGCGAAGGGGGAGCGCTCGGTGCTCGACGACGCCAGGATGCGCAGCTTGCCGGCTTCGTGCTGCGGCAGCAGGGTGTCGAGCGTGTCCACGGCAACGGGCACCTGGCCGCCGATCAGGTCGGTGATGAGCGGGCTCGAGCCCCGGTAGCCGATGACCTCGGCCTTGACCTCGGCGGCCTCGGCCAGCATCAGCGCGAAGAAGTGCGGCAGGCTGCCGGTGGCCGGCACGCCGAAGTTGGCCTGGGTCGGATTTGCACGCAGCCACTCGAGCAGGTCCTTGAGTGCCTGCACCGGCACGGCGGTGGCGACGGCGACGCCGAATTCATATTCGCTGACCTGCGACACGGCCTGGAAATCCTGCTCGGGGTCGTAGCCCGTGTCCTTGAACACCAGGGGCGCCACCACCATGGTGGCCGGGTTGGCCAGCACCAGTACGGGCTGGCTGGCGGGCGTGCCCTTGAGCTGCTGCAGTGCCACGCGACCGCCGGCGCCGGCCTTGTTCTCCACGATCACGGTCTGGCCCAGCCTTTGCCCCAGCTTGTCGGCGACGATGCGGGCGGCATGGTCGCTGGAACCCCCCGGCGCATATGGCACGACCAGGCGCAGGGGCCCGCTGGCCTGGGCCCGGGCCGGTGCGGCAAGGGAAGAAAGCGCGGCCGCGGCGGCGGCGATCAGGGCGGTGCGTCTTTGCATGGGAAGCGGCTGCCGGCGGCAGGGGTTGGACCAAAAGCAGCCACTTTAGCGCCTGGGCCCTGATTGAACAAATCGGCC
>CAYRHV010000207.1:0-4632 GCA_964424045.1 uncultured Ottowia sp.
GGCCACGCGGCCGGTGCGTTCGATGTCGAGCTTCAGCGACGCGCTCACCTGCATGGACGAGATGATGCGCGAGGCCGAGGTGCCGACCATGCTGATCACCAGCACCTTCATCCCCGACTTCTCGGGCCGCGTGCCGGTGGCAGCCAAGCAGATGGTGGTAACGGCGCTGTCGCAGATGTCGCGCCGCTCGAACGCCTTCCGCTACGTGGACTTCGAGGTCGACATCGCGCGCCAGGACACGGTGCAGAACCTCACCACCCTCCTGCTCAACAACAACCAGATGGAGCTGCAGCGCCCGGCGCTCTATGTCTCGGGCGGCATCTCCTTCGTCGACCAGAACGTGCTCAGCACGCGCCACGGGGCGGGTGTCTCGGGGTCGCGCGTGGAGGCGGGCTACGACCGCAGTCGCGGCGCCACCGTCGTCGGCCTGGAAATGCACCTGGGCGACTTCCGCACGCGCACCCTGATCCCGGGCCTGGACTCGGCCAACGAAGTCATCATCGGAAACTCCGGCCAGGGCCTGGACCTGGCCGGACGCATCGGCAGCTACGGCGTGCAGTTCAACGTCGGACGTGATCTGACCCAGGGCACGGGCGCCGCCATGCGCACCCTGGTCGACCTGGCGCTGATCGAGCTGGCCGGCAAGTGGACCCACCTGCCCTACTGGCGCTGCCTGACGCTGGACAACACGCACCCGGAGTTCCAGCGCCAGCTGCGCGAATGGTTTGACGAGGCCGACCCGGCCTATCGCGCGCGCCTGATCCAGCGCTACCTGGTCAGCCGCGGCTACCTGCCGGCCTTCGACCAGCCGCTGCTGCCAAACAGCGCCGTGCTGCGCGAGGCGGTGGGTCGCTTCCAGGCCGACGTCGGTGCCGTCGTCACGGGCGAGATGGACTTCCAGCTCTACGAGCGCGCGCTGCGTGAATTCGTCGCCGTGGGCGACGATGGCCAGCTGGCCCGCATCGGCTGGGGCGAACTGGCCAGCGGCGAAATCAAGCCGGTGCCGCTGACGATCAACATGCAGATCGAGAACACCGTCAAGGACCGCACGGCCTTCCCGCCGGGCACCAACATCTTCGCCTCGGCCACGGTTTCGCGCGCGGCCTACCTGTTCTGCTACCTCAAGGACGCCAACGGCAACGTCGTCAAGCTGCTGCCCAACATGCTGCATCCGGATGCACTGGTGTCCGCAAATCAGGCCATCCGCCTGCCGGACTGGATGGTGCCCTACCCGGCCTTCGTGCTAACGTCAGGCCGCCAGGGCAGCGAAGCACTGATGTGCATCGCCAGTACGGAGGATCCGATGACGCGCATGCCGCAGGAGCTGAATGTCGACGCACTGACACCGATCCAGGGCGTGCGCTCGCTGGACGAGATGCGCGCGCACTTCGAGGCCGCCGTCGGGGCCGAGAAGCTGGCCGCACAGACCCTGGAGTGGCACATCCTGCCAGCCCAGCAGGCAGCGGCCAACGGCAACGGCCAGAACTGAGGCAGCGCCCGGTCATGAGCGCCTCCAGGCATGCGGCCGATCGTCTGCGAGTGCTGCGCAGGCGCGCCTGCCGACTGGCCGGACTGGGCGCCATCGCGCTGCTGGTGGCCTGCGCCTCGGCCCAGGCCGCGATCGTGCGCGCGGCCACGCTGCCCGACGTCCAGATCCAGCCGCCCCAGCCCACTCAGGCCATCCGCGCGCCGGCACCGCAGGCGCCCGCGATCCAGCTGCCGCAAGGAACCCCGCCCAGCGGGCCGGCCGCCGACGTCCGGCAGCAGCCGGCCTCGCCGCAAATCGGCGCCGGGGCCCGGGCCACGAGCCCGGCCCTGCCGAGCGCGCGGGACGGACCCCGGCGCCTCGACCCCGCGCTGCAGAAGGAAATTACCCGCCTGCGCCGCGCGGCCGAGCCACGCACCGGCTTTGGCACCACGCAGGCCGCCGCCAACGCCGCCTGGACGCTGGGCCTGATCGAGCTGCATGGCGGCCTGGCCCCCAGCTCGCCCGGCCAGGCCCAGACCTGGTTCGAGCGTGCCGCGCGCTTCGGGCGCCAGCCGCTGGCCTATGCGGGCCTGGCCTGGTGCGCCATCGACGGCTGCAAGGGGCGGCCCGATCCGTCCGCAGCGCGCCAGGCCATCGACCAGTTGCGCCCGCACCACCGCGGTCGCGCGCTTTACCTGCAGTGGCTGCTGGACAGCCGCCTGCAGCCCCTGTCGATCAGCAGTGGCGCCGGGCCCGAAGGGGTGCAGGCCCTGCGCCTGCCGATGCGCCAGCTGCTCGAGAGCGCGGCCGCGGCGGGAGACGCCCAGGCGCGCATCGAGCTCGGCCTGGAAGCCGTGGTCAACGGCGACGTGCAGGCCGCGCGCCGCTACTTCGAGGCCGCGGCACCGCGCTCACGGGCCGCGGCGGCCAACCTGCAGCTGCTGAACCTGCAACTGGGCAAGACGCCGCCCCAGGCCGCCACGCCACCCAGCGCCGCGCAGCAGCTGTTCGACCGGGCCCAGCGCGCGCACCGGGGGGTCGGCGCGCCCGTCAACTACGCCGAGGCACTGCGCCTCTACCAGGCGGCGGCAAACCAGGGCAGCGTCCCGGCCAAGCGCATGCTCGGGCTCATCACCTCACGCCTGCAGCCGGACGGCAGCGTCAACCTGGCCTGGATGTCGCAACTGGCCTGGCTCGACACCAGCCACAGCCTGCCCAGGCTCGACGCGCGTTCGCTCTCGGGCATGATGTACCGCGACCCGACGCCGCTGTTCGACCTGCTGCCGGACAACTGGCAGCGCGCGCTCACGACGCTGCCGACCTGAGCGCGTGGCCTCAGCCGCGCGCCGGGGTGCGGAGGGCGGCGCGCAGGCGGGCACCGAGTCCCGGCGCCTCGCGGAACGGATCCACCGGATTGCGCTGCTCGAGCATGGCCTCCATGCGGTGCCGGACGTTGCCCAGCGCCTTCGGGCTGTCGTGGCTGAAGACGTAGAAGCGGTTCGCGCTGATGGCATCGAACACCTTGTGCGCCACTTCGGCAGCCGTGACCTTGCCGCTGCTGACCGCCTTTTCGGTCATGGCCTGGCCGATCTGCTGGCTTTCGGTCAGCGGCGCGGTCGCCGGCCCCGCCGGCCGATTGCGCTCGCTGTGGCTGATGCCGGTGGGCACGAAATACGGGCACAGCAGGCTGGTGCCGATCTGATCCGTGACGAGTCCGAGGTCGTGGTAGAGCGTCTCGGTCAGCTGCACCACGGCCGCCTTGGCGGTGTTGTAGATGCCCATGACGGGCGGCGCCACCAGGCCGGCCATGCTGGCGGTGTTGGTCACGTGGCCACGCCAGGCCGGGTCGTGCCGTGCCGCTTCCAGCATCATTGGCACGAACAGGCGCACGCCATGGATCACGCCCCACAGGTCCACCCCCAGCACCCAGTTCCAGTCGGCGACGGTGTTTTCCCACAACAGGCCGCCGGCGCCCACGCCGGCGTTGTTGAACACGAAGTGCGGCGCGCCAAAGCGCTGGCCGACCTCGGCCGCCAGCGCCTCCATCTGCGACGCGTCGGACACGTCGACGCGACGCGCCAGGACCGACACGCCAGCGCCCTGCAGCTCGGCCTCGGCACGCGCCAGCGCGTCCGGCTGCACGTCGACCAGCACCAGGTTCATGCCGCGCGCGGCACCGATGCGTGCGCATTCGAGCCCGAAGCCCGAGCCGGCACCAGTCAGCACGGCGGTCTTGCCGGCAAAGTCCTGGATCATCTGCAGGCCCCGCGCGGAAACAGGCACCGGCCGCTCATGGCATGGCCCGCGCCAGGATGGCGTCGAAATCCACCGAGCCGGCCAGCGTGCCGAAGGTGTGGCCCCAGTCGCCGCCCAGCCGACTGGCACAGAAGGCGTCGACGACCGCGGCCGGCGCCGTCTGCGCCAGCAGCGCGCCCTGCAGCGCCAGCGCCACGTCCTCGGCCAGGCGCCGTGCATCGAGTTCGGTGGCGAGCTGCTCGATGCGCGTCGGCAGCGCCTGCGCCAGGCGGTCGAGCGCGGCGTGGGCGCCGCGCGCGGGTGCCAGCTCACGCGCCAGGGCACCGGCGACGTCGCCCTTGCGCAGCGCGCGCAGCAGGTCCAGCGCCATGATGTTGCCCGAGCCCTCCCAGATCGAGTTCACCGGCATCTCGCGATAGACGCGCGCCATCACGCCGTGGCCGTCCTCCTCGATGTAGCCGCTGCCGCCCAGGCACTCCATGGCCTCCTGGGCAAAGTGGCTGCCGCGCTTGCAGACCCAGAACTTGGCCACCGGCGTCAGCACGCGCGCCAGCAGGCGCTCGTGCTCGTCGGCCTGCTGGCGGTCGAAGGCGCGTGCCAGCCGCAGCACCAGCGCCGTGGCGGCCTCGCTCTCCAGCGCCAGGTCGGCCAGCACGTTGCGCATCAGCGGCTGCTCGATCAACAGCTTGCCGAAGGCCCGACGCTGGCGCGTGTGGTGGATGGCGACGCTGAGCGCCTGGCGCATCAGGCCGCTGGTGCCCAGGGCGCAGTCCAGCCGCGTGCGCGTGCCCATCTCCAGGATCTGCGGGATGCCGCGCCCCTCGTCACCCACGCGCCAGGCAATGGCGTCCTGGAACTCGACCTCGGAGCTGGCGTTGGCCTTGTTGCCCAGCTTGTCCTTCAGGCGC
>CAYRHV010000208.1:0-4626 GCA_964424045.1 uncultured Ottowia sp.
GGTCGGCAATGGCAAAGGTCTCGCCCACGTCGTGCGAGACCACGATGCTGGTGATGCCCAGGGCGTCATTGAGCTGGCGGATCAGGCGCGCCGCGGTCGCCAGCGACACCGGGTCCAGACCGGCGAACGGCTCGTCGTACATCACCAGCTCGGGATCCAGCGCGATCGCGCGCGCCAGCGCGATGCGCCGCGCCATGCCACCCGAAACCTGGGCCGGCATCAGGTCGCGCGCGCCGCGCAGGCCGACGGCGTCCAGCTTCATCAGCACGATGTCGCGCACCAGCGCCTCCGGCAGCGCCGTGTGCTCGCGCAGCGGGAAGGCGACGTTGTCGAACACCGACAGATCGGTGAACAGGGCGCCGAACTGGAACAGCATGCCCATGCGCCGCCGCGCCGCATACAGGGCGTCCTGTTCCATGGTGCCCACGTCCTGGTCCTCGAACAGCACGGCGCCCGCCTGGGCCCGTTGCTGGCCACCGATCAGGCGCAGCACGGTGGTCTTGCCGCCGCCGGATGCGCCCATCAGCGCGGTCACCTTGCCGCGCGGCACGCGCAGCGAGAGCCCGGCCAGCACCGGCCGCTCGCCGTACCCGAAGGTGACGTCGCGCAGTTCGACCAGGGCGTCGTCCAGGTCGTCAAGGGCGGGGCTGATCAGGCTGGACATGCAAAAAACAGGCCGACATCAAGTCGGCCCGCGAGTGCAAGCCATTTTATCCACTGAATCCGCGCGCCGGCGTCGTCGCCGCATGGCCCCCATAATTCGCCCATGCCGCGCCCCAGCCAACTCCTGCATCCCCAGCGCGAGCCCGCGCCCGCCCTGCCTGCCGCGACCGTGTTGCTCTTGCGCGACAGTGAACACGGCCTCGAGGTCCTGATGACCCGGCGCTCGCGCACCGCCAGCTTTGCGCCCGGTGCCTACGTCTTCCCGGGCGGCGGCATCGAGGCCACCGACGCGGCGGCGCACGCGCTGGCCACGCGCCGGCCGACGCAGGACGACATGCACCTGACACAGGCCATTGCCGCGATCCGCGAGAGCTTCGAGGAGCTCGGTGTGCTGCTGGCGCAGCAGGCCGACGGCACGCCGGTGCCACCGGCGCTGCTGGCCCGACTCGACCGGCGCACCCCGCTGGCGCCGCAGTGCGCCGCGCACGGCCTGCGCCTGGCGGCGGCCGGGGTCTTCGTGCTGGCGCACTGGATCACCGACCGCGACCTGCCGCGGCGCTTTGACGTGCCCTTCCTGGTGGCGCGCATGCCGCCAGACCAGGTGCCGCTGGCCGACGACCAGGAGCAGTTCGAGCCGGTCTGGGTACGCCCGCAGGACGCGCTGGCGCGGCACGCGGCGGGTGACTTCTTCATCATCTTCCCGACCATCCGCACGCTCGAACGCCTGCAGCACTACCCCGACGTGGACGCCGTGCTGGCCGCCTGCGCCAGCGAGCAGCCGCTGTGGACCAGCTGCCCGCGCGCCGGCCGGCTGGCCGGCAAGGAAGCGCGCTACATGGAGCACGAGCCGCCCTATGGCGAGCTGGCCCTGGTGTGCCCGGATGGGCAGATCCTGCACGCGCTCGACTGGCAGAGCCAGCAGCCGGTGCCGCTGCTGAAGAACGTGCAGCGCCTGACGGCGCCCAACCCCGGCTTCATGACCGGCCCCGGCACCAACAGCTACCTGGTGGGCGACCCGCGCAGCGGCTACGTCGCGATCGACCCCGGCCCGGCCGACGACGCCCACATCGAACGCCTGTGGCGCGCCGCCGGCGGCAACATCCGCGCCATCGTCTGCACCCACTCGCACCCCGACCACTCGCCCGGCGCGAAACCGCTGCAGGCCCTGTGCAGCACGCCGCCGCCGATCCTCGGCCTGCCCTCGCAGCCGACGGCGCGCGCCCACAGCCAGTTCACGCCCGACCGCGCGCTGGCCGACGGCGAGCAGCTGGTGCTGAGCGGCACCGGGCCGGACGGCCTCGTGACCCACACCCTGCGCGTCATCCACACCCCCGGCCATGCCGCCAACCACCTGTGCCTGCTGCTGCAGGAGGACGGCCTGCTGTTCTCCGGCGACCACATCCTGAACGGCAGCACCACCGTGATCGACCCGCCCGACGGCGACATGACGGCCTACCTGGAGTCGCTCGACAAGCTCGATGCTGCCTGCGCCGCCGAGGGCGTCGGCTTCATCCTGCCGGCGCACGGCCACGTGCTGGCGCCCGCGCGCGCCGTCATCGCGCACCTGAAGCAGCACCGCCTGGCGCGCGAGGCCAAGGTGCTGGCCGTCATGAAGGCCGACCCCGACGGCACGCTGGACGACTGGGTTGCCAAGGCCTACGACGACGTGCCCGAGCGCGTCTGGCCGGTGGCCAAGCGCTCGCTGCTGGCGCACGTGGAGCGCATCCGGGCCATGGCGCCGGGCAACGACTGACGCGCGGCCCCGAGCGGTCGCGCTGCGGCGCTACACTGGCCCCACGCTGATCCAGCACGCCGGCGAGGCCCCGTGGGGTTGCCGGCAGCGTCCGTTTCATGAACCGCCCCGACGTTCGCGCCTTCTCCGGCCTGCCGGCCATCCACGCCTGGCTGCTGTTGCTGCCGGCCATGGTGTTGCTGGTGGCGTTCACCCACTACCCGACGCTGCAGACCCTGGTCGACAGCTTCCGCAATACGCCGCGCGGCGGCCAGGCAGCCGTCTGGGTCGGGCTGGAGAACTACCGCGTCATGGTCGACGACCCGGTGTTCTGGAAGGCGGCGATCAACAACCTGTGGTTCGCCGCCGTCACCATCCCCTGCACCATCGTGCTGGCGCTGGCCATGGCGCTGTGGGTGAACGAGCGCATCGCCGGCCGCGCCTTCCTGCGCATGGCCTACTTCACGCCCACGGTGCTGCCGATGATCGCGGTGGCCAACATCTGGCTGTTCTTCTACACGCCGCAATACGGCCTGCTGGAGCAGCTGCGCGGCGCGCTCGGCCTGTCGGCGCAGAACTGGCTGGGCGACCCGGGCACCGCGCTCGGCGCCGTGATCGCGGTCACGGTGTGGAAGGAGGCCGGCTTCTTCATGATCTTCTACCTGGCCGCGCTGCAGACGCTCAACCCCAGCCTGCGCGAAGCCGCCAGCATCGAGGGCGCCTCGCGCTGGCAGTTCTTCGCGCGCGTGCAGTGGCCGCTGCTGATGCCGACCACGCTGTTCGTGCTGATCAACGCCTTCATCAACGCCTTCCGCATGGTGGACCACCTGTTCATCCTGACGCGCGGCGGGCCCGACAACGCCACCACCCTGCTGCTCTACTACCTCTACGAGGTCGGCTTCAGCTTCTGGGACACGGCCTATGCCGCCGCCATCACCGTGGTGCTGGTGGCGATCCTGGCCGGCATCGCGCTGCTGCAGTTCTTCGTGCTGGACAAGCGCGTGCACTATCAGTGAACCCGTGATGCAAAGCCCGCCCTCCAGCCTCGGCCAGCCGACCTGGCTCGACCAGCTCGCGGCCTGGCTGCTGGCCCTGCTCTGGATCCTGCCGCTGGCCTATGCGCTGTGGACGGCGTTCCACCCCGGCGAGTTCTCGACCCGCTTTGCCTGGAACGCGCCGCTCACGCTGGACAACTTCCGCCGCGCCTGGGCGGCGGCGCCGTTCGCGCGCTACTTCCTCAACACCACCCTGCTGGTGCTGATGATCCTGGCGCTGCAGCTGGTGCTGTCGACGCTGGCGGCCTACGCCTTTGCGCGCTACCGCTTCCGCGGCCGCGACGTCGCCTTCGCGCTGGTGCTGGTGCAGCTGATGATCATGCCCGACATCCTGCTGGTGGAGAACTACAAGACCATGGCGCGCCTGGGCCTGGTGGACACCCTGCTGGGCATCGGCCTGCCCTACTTCGCCTCGGCCTTCGCCATCTTCCTGCTGCGCCAGACCTTCCTGGGCGTGCCACGCGAGCTGGACGAGGCCGCGCGCGTCGAGGGCGCAGGCCCGCTGCAGACCCTGTGGCGCGTCTACGTGCCGCTGGCCCGGCCGGTCTACACCGCCTTCGGCCTGGTCTCGGTGAGCTTCCACTGGAACAACTTCCTGTGGCCGCTGATCATCACCAACAGCACCAACGCGCGCCCGCTCACCGTCGGCCTGCAGGTGTTCTCCTCGGTCGACCAGGGCGTCGACTGGTCGGTCATCACCGCCGCCACCCTGATGACGGCGGCGCCGCTGCTGGTCGGCTTCCTGCTGTTCCAGCGCCAGTTCGTGCAGAGCTTCATGCGCGCGGGCATCAAATGATCCCTCAGGCCATCCCATGAAACTCGTGACCTGGAACACCCAGTGGTGCCGCGGCCTGGACGGCGTGGTCAGCCCGCGCCGCATCGTCGAGGGCGCGCAGGCCCTGGCCGGCGCCGGCGGCTTCGACGTGCTGTGCCTGCAGGAGATCGCCCAGGGCTACCCCGCCCTGCCCGGCGGCCCGGGCGACCAGCCGGCCGAGCTGGCGGCGCTGCTGCCCGGCTACCGGCTGTTCTTCGGCGCCGCGGTGGACGAGTTCGGCGCCGACGGCCAGCGCCAGCGCTTCGGCAACCTGGTCGCCACGCGCCTGCCGGTGCTGCAGGTGGTGCACCAGTTGCTGCCCTGGCCGGCCGAGGGCGGCGTGCCCAGCATGCCGCGCATGT
>CAYRHV010000209.1:0-2768 GCA_964424045.1 uncultured Ottowia sp.
TCCAGCTGCTCAAGCGTGTCTGCCGTGAGCGCGGCGCCGCGGTGATGCTGATCACGCACGACATGGGCGTGATCGCCGAGACCTGCGATCGCGTGGCCGTCATGTACGCCGGCCGCATCGCCGAGATCGGGCCGGTGCACGAGGTCATCAACCAGCCGGCGCACCCTTACACCGTGGGCCTGATGGCCTCGATCCCGGACATGGAGCAGGATCGCGAGATGCTGAACCAGATCGACGGCGCCATGCCGCGCCTGAACGCGATTCCCGCCGGCTGTGCCTTCAACCCGCGCTGCCCGCGCGCCTTCGACCGCTGCCGCGTCGAGCGGCCCGACCTGATGCCGGCGGGCGCGACGCAGGCGGCCTGCTGGCTGCACGCCCGCGACGGAGCGACGCCATGAGCAGCGACGCGCGCACCCTGGCGCCCGGGCCGCGCTCCGAGCCTGCAGCCGCGCGCGAGCCGGCTGCCCAGCCCCTGGTGGTGGCCGAGGGCCTGGCCAAGAGCTTCGACGTGTCGGCGCCCTGGCTCAATCGGGTGCTCGAGCGCAAGCCGCGCCAGCTGCTGCACGCCGTGGATGACGCCAGCTTCACGATCGAGAAGGGCCAGACCCTGGCCCTGGTGGGCGAGTCGGGCTGCGGCAAGAGCACCGTGGCGCGCCTGCTGGTGGGCCTCTACGAGCCGACGCGCGGGCGCTTCCTGTTTCGCGGCCAGGACGCACACGCGACCTACGGCAGCCGCGAGGGCCGGCAGCTGCGGCGCGGCATCCAGATGATCTTCCAGGATCCCTACGCCAGCCTGAACCCGCGCTGGCACGTGTCCGACATCGTGGCCGAGCCGCTGCGCGAGCATGGCATGGTGGCCAGCAGGGCCGAGGCCCGGGAGCGCGTGGTCGGGCTGCTGCAGTCGGTCGGGCTGGCGGCGGTGGATCTCGACAAATACCCGCACCAGTTCTCCGGCGGCCAGCGCCAGCGCATCTCGATCGCGCGCGCGCTGGCCACCGAGCCCGAGTTCCTGGTCGCCGACGAACCGACCAGCGCGCTCGACGTGTCGGTGCAGGCGCAGGTGCTCAACATCATGAAGGCGCTGCAGCGCGAGCGCGAGCTGACCTATCTGTTCATCAGCCACAACCTGGCCGTGGTGCGCCACGTGAGCGACCAGGTGGGCGTGATGTACCTGGGCCGCATCGTCGAGCTGGCCCCCAAGAAAACGCTTTTCAGCCTGCCGCGCCATCCCTACACGCGCATGCTGCTGGATGCCATTCCCAAGATGCACGACACCGGCCGCGCGCGCACGCCGGTGCAGGGCGAGGTGCCGAACCCGCTCAACCCGCCCAGCGGCTGCACCTTTCATCCGCGCTGCCCGCATGCGAACGAGCGCTGCCGCATCGAGCGACCGCTGCTGCGCAACGTGGACGGTGCCCTGGTGGCCTGCCACGCGGTGGAGGAGGGGCGCATCTGACGGCTGGAGTCGCGTCGCCCGGTTGATGTGGCGCCTGCGGCATCCACGCCAGAGCCGTCATTGAGAGCGGCGCCGCCGCGTGGCGACCCAGTGCTGCGCGATGTGTCTGTCGGCGGCATCTTTCGGGTTTGTCCGCCTTGTCCGGTCCTCAGGCCGTCGAACCGAATTGCCACTTCAGCCTGCAGTCTCCCCGCACTGGCGGAGATCCAGCCTCCGGAATCTTGCACCGATCGGCAGGCTGGGATAATCGGCGTCCATGAACCAGCTCGAAGCCCTCAGGCAGCTCACCACCGTGGTCGCCGATACCGGCGACTTTCACCAGATGGCCCAGTACCAGCCGCAGGACGCGACCACGAATCCGTCGCTCGTGCTCAAGGCGGTGCAGAAGCCCGACTACGCCCACCTGCTGCGCGATACCGTGGCGCGCTGGCATGGGCGCGACGTCGGCGAGCTGATGGACCGGCTGCTGGTGCGCTTCGGCTGCGAGATCCTGTCCATCGTCCCGGGCCGGGTCTCGACCGAGGTCGATGCGCGCCTGTCGTTCGATACCGAGGCCAGCATCACGCGGGCCGAGCGCCTGGTCGAGCTCTACCAGGCCGAGGGCGTGCACGTGGATCGGGTGCTGATCAAGGTCGCCGCCACCTGGGAGGGCATCGAGGCGGCGCGCCGGCTCGAGAGCCGCGGCATCCACACCAACATCACCCTGCTGTTCTCCTTCGTGCAGGCGGTGGCCAGTGCGCAGGCGAAGGTGCAGCTGATCTCGCCCTTCGTCGGCCGCATCCACGACTGGTACAAGAAGCAGGCGGGTGCGAGTTGGGACGCCACCGCCATGGCGGGCCCCAACGACCCGGGCGTGCAGTCGGTGCGCCGCATCTACGATTACTACAAGCACTTCGGCATCGCCACCGAGGTGATGGGCGCGAGCTTTCGCAACACCGGCCAGATCCTGGCCCTGGCCGGCTGTGACCTGCTGACCATCTCCCCCGAGCTGATGGCCGAACTGGCCGCCAGCCAGGCGCCGGTGCCGCGCGTGCTCGACGCCGAGGCGGCGCGGGCCGCCGACATTCCCGCCGTCAACTACGACGAGGCGGCCTTCCGCTTTGCGCTCAACGAGGATGCCATGGCGAGCGAGAAGCTGGCCGAGGGCATCCGCAGCTTTGTCGCCGACGCCTGGAAGCTCGAGTCCCTGCTGCAGGCGGGCTGAGCCGTCCGTGATGGACTGGCAGGATCGTTCGCGCTGCGACCAGGCGGCCGCCTGGCCCCTGCTGCAGGCGCACCATCGGCGCGTCTTCACCGGGCCGCGGGCCTTCGA
>CAYRHV010000209.1:2868-4606 GCA_964424045.1 uncultured Ottowia sp.
CCCAGATGCTGGCGCTTGCCGAACGCGTGCGCACCCAGGGCGAGTTCACCGATGTCGTGAATATCGGCATTGGCGGCTCGGATCTGGGCCCGCGCATGGTGGTGCAGGCATTGCGAGCCTGCGGCCATGTCGATGGCGGGCCGGCCGTGCACTTCATCTCGAACATGGATGGGCACGACCTGGGCGAAATGCTGCATCGGTTGCAGCCCGAGCGGACGCTGTTCATCGTGGCCTCCAAGAGCTTCGGCACGGCCGAGACGCTGCGCAACGCGCTGTCGGCGCGCGCCTGGCTGCAGGCTGGCGGCATCGGCGACGTGGCACGTCATTTCATCGCCGTCAGTGCCAACCGGGAGGCGGCCCAGGCCTTTGGCGCGGCGACCTGCCTGCGTTTCGACGAGGGAGTGGGCGGGCGCTATTCGCTCTGGTCGACCATCGGTCTGCCGATCGCCCTGGCCGCCGGCCGCGAGCGGTTCGAGCAATTGCTGGCCGGCGCGCGGGTCATGGACGAGCACTTCGCACAGGCGCCGCTGGCGCGCAATCTGCCGGTGCTGCTGGCGCTGCTCGACGTCTGGCACCGGAACTTCGAGGGCTACACCAGCCGCTGCGTCGCACCGTACCACTATGGCCTGCGCCGGCTGCCGGCCTACCTGCAGCAGCTGGAGATGGAGAGCAACGGCAAGCACATGGACGTGCGCGGCCAGGCACTGCCGTTCGCCAGCGCGCCGGTGACCTGGGGCGAGGTGGGCACGAATGCCCAGCACGCCTTCTTCCAGATGCTGCACCAGGGCAGCGACGTGGTGCCGGTTGAATTCCTGCTCGTACGCAGCAGCGCGCACGACCTGGAGGGGCATCACGAACCCCTGCTGGCCAACGCGCTGGCGCAGTCGCGGGCCCTCATGCTCGGGCAGGACAACGCGGCGCCGGAGCGCCATTTTCCGGGCAATCGGCCGTCCACCACGCTGCTGCTGCCGGACCTGTCGCCGCACAGCGTCGGCGCCCTGCTGGCGCTCTATGAGCACCGCACCTTCGTGCTCGGTTCACTGTGGGGCATCAACAGCTTCGACCAGTGGGGGGTGGAGCTGGGCAAGCGGCACGCGGGGCCGATCGAGGTGGCGCTGAAGAACGGCGTGCTGGGCGATCTCGATCCCTCGACGGCCGGCCTGCTGCGGCGCCTGCGCGAATAGACAGGGCTCCCTGGCACGAAGGGCTCTCGACAGACGAAAAAAGGGCCGCTTGCGCGGCCCTTTCACTCGAGCGGAGGCTCGGTCGGGGTTTACATCATCCCGTCCATGCCACCCATGCCGCCCATGCCGCCCGGCATGCCGCCGGCAGGTGACTCGTCCTTCGGCGCCTCGGCCACCATGACCTCGGTGGTCAGCATCAGGCCGGCCACGGAGGCGGCGTTCTGCAGCGCGGTGCGCGTCACCTTGGTCGGATCCAGGATGCCGAGCTCGATCATGTCGCCGTACTGGCCGGTGGAGGCGTCGTAGCCGAAGTTGCCCTTGCCTTCCAGCACCTTGTTCAGCACCACGCTCGACTCCTCGCCGGCGTTGTTGACGATCTCGCGCAGCGGGTATTCGATCGCCTTGAGGATCAGCTGGACGCCGGCAGCCTGGTCGGCGTTGATGCTCTTGATCTCGCCCGCGGCCTGGCGCGCGCGCAGCAGCGCCACGCCGCCACCGGCGACGATGCCCTCTTCCACCGCGGCACGGGTGGCGTGCAGGGCGTCCTCGACGCG
>CAYRHV010000210.1:0-4585 GCA_964424045.1 uncultured Ottowia sp.
ACCTGCGCCGCATCCTGACCGACTACGGCTTCATCGGCCACCCGTTCCGCAAGGATTTCCCGCTCTCGGGCCACGTCGAGATGCGCTACGACGCCGAGCGCCAGCGCGTGATCTACGAGCCGGTGACGATCGAGCCGCGCGAGATCACGCCGCGCGTGATCCGCGAGGACAACTACGGGGGCCTGCACTGACATGAAACACCCCCTATGTCGCTGCGCTCCTTCCCCCTTGAAGGGGGATGCACCCAGTGTCCAGGGAGACCCCGGCCACGGGTGCTCGCGCCTGGCCTGCTCCGCGGCCGTTGGATCGGCAGTGTCGAAAGTGATGTGCATCGCGCGCTGCGACGTGGACTACTGGCATGGCTGAAATCAAGAACTACACCCTGAACTTCGGGCCGCAGCACCCGGCCGCGCACGGTGTGCTGCGCCTGGTGCTGGAGCTAGACGGCGAGGTCGTGCAGCGCGCCGACCCGCACGTCGGCCTGCTGCATCGCGCCACCGAGAAGCTGGCCGAGCACAAGACCTACATCCAGTCGCTGCCCTACATGGACCGTCTCGACTACGTGTCCATGATGAGCAACGAGCACGCCTACTGCCTGGCGGTCGAGAAGCTGCTGGGCATCGAGGTGCCGATCCGCGCCCAGTACATCCGCGTGCTGTTCTCCGAGATCACGCGCCTCTTGAACCACCTGATGTGGCTGGGCTCGCACGGGCACGACTGCGGCGCCTCGACCATGCTGCTCTATACCTTCCGCGAGCGCGAGGACCTGTTCGACGTCTATGAGGCGGTCTCCGGCGCGCGCATGCACGCCGCCTACTTCCGCCCCGGCGGCGTCTATCGCGACCTGCCCGACAGCATGCCGCAATACAAGCCGAGCAAGGTGCGCAGCGCCCGCTCGCTGGAGCAGCTCAACGCCAATCGCCAGGGCTCGCTGCTGGACTTCATCGACGACTTCTCGCAGCGCTTCCCGGGCCTGGTGGACGAATACGAGACCCTGCTGACCGAGAACCGCATCTGGAAGCAGCGCACGGTCGGCGTCGGCGTCGTGACGGCCGAGCGTGCCCTCAACCTGGGCCTGACGGGCCCCATGCTGCGCGGTTCGGGCGTCGCCTGGGACCTGCGCAAGAAGCAGCCCTACGAGGTCTACGATCGGCTCGAGTTCGACATTCCGGTCGGCAGCACCGGTGACAGCTACGACCGCTACCTGGTGCGCGTGCAGGAGATGCGCGAGTCCAACCGCATCATCCGCCAGTGCATCGACTGGCTGCGCGTCAACCCGGGTCCGGTGATCTTCGACAACTACAAGGTCGCGCCGCCGCCGCGCGAACGCATGAAGTACGGCATGGAGGACCTGATCCACCACTTCAAGCTGTTCACCGAGGGCATGCACGTGCCCGAGGGCGAGGCCTACGCCGCGGTCGAGCACCCCAAGGGCGAGTTCGGCATCTACTTCATCAGCGACGGCGCCAACAAGCCCTATCGCCTGAAGATCCGGGCCGCCGGCTTCGCCCACCTGGCGGCCTTCGACGAGCTGGTGCGCGGCCACATGCTGGCCGACGCGGTGGCCATCATCGGCACGCTCGATGTCGTGTTTGGAGAGATTGATCGATGAGCAAGACGGTTGCCGAGGCACCCTCGGCCCAGCTTTCCGAGGCCATGCTGGCGCGCTTTGCACGCGAGCTGCCCAAGTTCCCGCCCGAGCGCAAGCAGTCGGCCGTGATCGCCTGCCTGTCGATCGCGCAGGAGGAGCTGGGCTGGATCAGTCCCGAGGTCGAGAAGGCCGTGGCCGAATTCCTGGACATGCCGCCGATGGCGGTGCACGAGGTCACCACCTTCTACGACATGTTCAACCAGCAGCCGGCCGGGCGCTACAAGCTGAGCGTCTGCACCAACCTGCCGTGCCTGCTGCGCGGCGGCGGGGCCACGCTGCAGCGGCTCGAGCAGATGCTGGGCATCGAGGATGGCCAGACCACGGCCGACGGCCTGTTCGCCCTCGGGCACTGCGAATGCCTGGGCGCCTGCGCCGACGCGCCGGTGCTGCTGGTCAACGACCGCGACATGTGCAGCTTCATGGACGAGCAGCGCCTGCAGCAGCTGGTCGAGGGCCTGAAGTCGGTGGAGGCGCCCCAATGAAGCTCGATCAGCTGCTGGCCGGCTTTGCCGCATCCGGCAAGGAGACCTGCTTTCACGGCCGCCACATCGAACCGCAGATCTACGCCGGCCTGGACGGCAGCAACTGGCATCTGGCGGACTACGAGGCGCGCGGCGGCTACCAGGCCCTGCGCAAGATCCTGGGCCAGGATGGCGGCGACGGCCTGACGCCCGACCAGGTGATCGCCATGGTCAAGGAGTCCGGCCTGCGCGGGCGCGGGGGCGCGGGCTTCCCGACCGGGCTGAAGTGGAGCTTCATGCCGCGCCAGTTCCCGGGCCAGAAATACCTGGTGTGCAACTCCGACGAGGGCGAGCCGGGCACCTGCAAGGACCGCGAGATCCTGCACTACAACCCGCACATCGTGATCGAGGGCATGGCGATTGCCGCCTACGCCATGGGCACGACGGTGGGCTACAACTACATCCACGGCGAGATCTTCCGCGTCTACGAGCGCTTCGAGGCCGCGCTGGAAGAGGCCCGGGCCGCCGGCTACCTGGGCGACCGCATCCTGGGCAGCGACTTCAGCTTCCAGCTGCACGGCTTCCACGGCTTCGGCGCCTACATCTGCGGCGAGGAGACCGGCCTGCTCGAGTCGCTCGAGGGCAAGAAGGGCCAGCCGCGCTTCAAGCCGCCGTTCCCGGCCAGCTTCGGCCTCTACGGCAAGCCGACCACGATCAACAACACCGAGACCTTTGCCGCGGTGCCCTGGATCATCCGCAACGGCGGGCCGGCCTACCTGGCCTGTGGCAAGCCCAACAACGGCGGCACCAAGATCTTCTCGGTCAGCGGTGACGTCGAGCGCCCCGGCAACTACGAGGTGCCGATGGGCACGCCGTTCCCGAAGCTGCTCGAGCTGGCGGGCGGCGTGCGCGGCGGCCGCGCGCTGAAGGCGGTGATCCCCGGCGGTTCCTCGGCGCCGGTGCTGCCGGCGGCGCTGATGATGGACTGCACGATGGACTACGACAGCATCGCCAAGGCCGGCTCGATGCTGGGCTCGGGTGCGGTGATCGTGATGGACGACACGCGCTGCATGGTCAAGTCGCTGATGCGCCTGTCCTACTTCTACATGCACGAGTCCTGCGGCCAGTGCACGCCCTGTCGCGAAGGCACGGGCTGGCTCTGGCGCGTGGTCGAGCGCATCGAGAACGGCGAGGGACGCCCGGCCGACATGGACCTGCTCGACTCGGTGGCGGGCAACATGATGGGTCGCACCATCTGCGCCCTGGCCGACGCGGCAGCGATGCCGGTGCGCGGCATGATCAAGCACTTCCGTCATGAGTTCGAACACCACGTCGAGCACAAGCAGTGCATGGTGTCGACGTACGTGTAGGGCCAGGTTGGAAGACTCACATGGTTGAACTTGAAATCAACGGCCAGAAGGTCGAGATCGAGGAAGGCAGCGTGCTGATGCAGGCGGCCGAGAAGGCCGGCATCTACATCCCGCACTTCTGCTACCACAAGAAGCTGTCGATCGTCGCCAACTGCCGCATGTGCCTGGTCGACATCGAGAAGATGCCCAAGCCGATGCCGGCCTGTGCCACCCCGGTGACGCAGGGCATGATCGTGCGCACCAAGAGCGAGAAGGCCATCAGCGCACAGAACGACGTGATGGAATTCCTGCTCATCAACCACCCGCTCGACTGCCCGGTGTGCGACCAGGGCGGCGAGTGCCAGTTGCAGGACCTGGCCGTCGGCTACGGCCATTCGGGCACGCGCTACGAGGAAGAAAAGCGCGCCGTCGTGCCCAAGGAGGTTGGGCCCCTGATCTCGATGAAGGAGATGACGCGCTGCATCCACTGCACGCGCTGCATCCGCTTCGGCATCGAGATCGGCGGCGTCATGGAATACGGCATGGCGAACCGGGGCGAGCTCTCGGAGATCCAGACCTACGTCAACAGCACCGTCGATTCCGAGCTGTCCGGCAACATGATCGACATCTGCCCGGTCGGCGCGCTCACCAGCAAGCCGTTCCGCTTCAGCGCCCGCACCTGGGAGCTGTCGCGGCGCAAGAGCATCAGCCCGCACGATTCCACCGGCGCCAACCTGATCGTGCAGGTCAAGGCCAACCGCGTCATGCGCGTGGTGCCGTTCGAGAACGAGGCCGTCAACGAGTGCTGGATCGCCGACCGCGACCGCTTCTCCTACGAGGCCCTGAACAGCGAGGAGCGCCTGACCCGGCCCATGCTCAAGCAGGGCGGCCAGTGGCAGGAGGTCGACTGGCAGACCGCGCTCGAATACGTCGCCAACGGCCTGGCCGACGTGCGTGACAAGCACGGCGCCGCGGCCATCGGCGCGCTGGCGAGCCCGCACGCCACGCTCGAGGAGCTGTACCTGGCCGGCGCCCTGATGCGCGGCCTGGGCAGCCCCAACATCGACCACCGCCTGCGCCACACCGAGTTCGCCGCGCCCGAGGGCGTGCGCTGGCTCGGCTGC
>CAYRHV010000211.1:0-4579 GCA_964424045.1 uncultured Ottowia sp.
TCAAACTTCTACTGCCTCCCCGGCAGAGCCGGGGGGCCTCCCTTGGTAGCTAGAGGAAACTTCTCTTTCGCACATCACCCAAATGGGTGAGACGATGCGCCGTTGCCCAACCCCAATCCGGCGGCTGGATGCGTTCGCCGGTGCCGTCATCGGCGTGCCAGGCAGCGGCGATATCGGCGGGTGCATGGCACGCTCACCCAACAGGGGAACGCGATCGACGGGGCCGCGCGTGATGCTCGCCTGGATCTCGAGACGTTCACAAGCAATCAACTGCCGGATTCAGGCTCAATCTCCAGCACCAGCCCCATCCGGTTGGCCGCCACGATCGCCTGGGTGCGCGTGGTGACGGCGAGCGCGCGCAGCACGGCGCTGACGTGGGTCTTGGCGGTGTTGGGGCTCAGGCCGAGCTCGCGCGCGATCAGCTTCAGCGGCTTGCCCTCCAGGATCAGCCGTAGCACCTGCGTCTGGCGCGGCGTGAGTCCGAGCTCCGCCGGGCTGGTGCACGGCCGCGCCGGCGCCGGCAGCACGATACCCGAGAGGCTGATCGGCGGTACGTAGATGCCACGCGCCAGCACGGTGCGCAGCGCCTCGAACATCTGTTCCGACGGCGCCGACTTGGGGATGAAGCCCATCGCACCGAGCTCGATCGAGCGCAGCACGGTGGCCTGGTCCTCCTGCGAGGACAGCATGACCAGTGGCACGTCGGGGTGCCGCTCGCGCAGCGTCTCCAGCGCCTGCTGGCCATGCACGCCGGGCAGGATGAAGTCGAGCAGGATCAGATCGACGCCAGGGTCGCCGCCGAGCGCATCCAGCGCCTCGGCGACGTTGGCCGCATGCAGGACCCGCACGTCGGGGTCGAGTTCCCTGAGCAACAGCGCCACGCCGTCGCGGAACAGTGCGTGATCGTCGACCAGCAGAACCTTCATGGCCCGAGTCTGACCTCGATCGCCCCGGCTTGCCTCACCCGATTGGGTGATCCTGCTCGAGCGCAGTCTCGATCGCCGCCAGCAGTCGGTCGGCGCCGACCGGCTTGTGCAGCAGCGGCAGGCCCGCGTCGGCCACGCGCCGCAGGTCGGCGGCGCCAATGTCCCCGGTGATGATGATGGCCGGCACCGCCTGGCCGATGCGCGCGCGGATTTGCCGCACCGCCGCCAGGCCGTCCTGACGCTCGCGCAGCCGGTAATCGCACAGGATCAGGTCGGGATCACGCAGATGCTCGTCCAACCGGGCCAGGCATTGCGCGGCCGATGCGGCGGTGAGCGCGTGCGCGCCCCAGCTGCGGCACAGCGCCTGCATGGCGCGGCACGTATCGACCTCGTCGTCGATCACGGCGATGAAGGCACCGGCGACGTGCCCGCCAGCCCGTGCCTCGGGCCGCGCAGGCGCCACCGGCGGCACCTCGGCCACTGGCAGCAGGACCGAGAAGCAGGTGCCGCGGCCGGGCGTCGAGCGCAATGCATACGAATGCTCCAGCAGGTCGAGTGTGCGCTTGACGATGGCCAAGCCCAGGCCCAGCCCCTTGCTGCGGTCGCGCTCGGGGTTGTCAAGCTGGAAGAACTCCTCGAACACGCGCGGTATCTGCTCCGGCTCGATGCCGGCACCGGTGTCCCACACCTGCAGCTCGACGCAGCCGGGGCGGCGCCGGCAGCCCACCAGCACCTTGCCGCGCTCGGTGTAGCGGATCGCGTTGGCCATCAGATTGCCCAGCACCCGCCCCAGCAGCACGGCGTCGGTACGGACGGCGCTGCGCGTCGGCGCCACGCGCAGCTGCAGCCGCTTGCGCGCGGCCTCCGGCCCGTGGCTGGCCGCCGCCCGCTGCAGCAGTTCGGCCAGGGCATGGTCGCCCAGCACCGGCCGGGACATGCCAGCGTCCAGCCGGGAGATGTCGAGCAGGCCGACGAACAGTGCTTCCATGGCCGAAACCGAGGCCTGGATGCGTTCCACCAGCTGGCCGACCTCGGGCGCCACGTCCTGCCGGCGCAGCACGCCCACCAGCAGGCTGATGGTGTGCAGCGGCTGGCGCAGGTCGTGGCTGGCCGAGGCCAGGAAGCGCGTCTTGGCCTGGCTGGCCTGCTCGGCCTCCTCGCGCCTGGCGCGCAGCAGGGCATTGGCCGCGGCCAGTTCCTCTGTGCGCTCGGCGACGCGGGTTTCGAGCAGCCGGTGCGAATCGCCCAGGCGCCCGGCCATCTGGTTGAAGCGCTGCGCGAGATGACCCAGCTCGTCGCTGCGTGGCAACGCGATGCGGTGGTCGAGCTGGCCTTCGCCGATGCGGTCGGCGCCCTCGGCCAGCTGCCGGATCGGGCGCACCACGCGTCGGGCCAGGACGATGCCGAAGGCCGAGCCGGCCAGCACGGCCAGCACCAGGATCAGCAGCGCGGTGGCCAGCGCGCGGCGCACCGGCGCGTAGGCTTCGGCCCGCGGCTGCTCGGTGACCAGGCGCCAGCCGGACACACCCAGCGGGGCGACGCGGGCGACCATGGCGCGGCCTTCGGCGTCCCTGAATTCGATCAACCCGGCCGCCAGCGCGTGCTCGATCGGCAAGCTCACCGGCGCCCGATCCGCCCAGTCGGGACGCGCCAGCACCTGCAGGAAATCGGGATGCACCAACAGGCGCCCCTGCCCGTCGACGACGTAGGCGATGCCATCGCGGCCGAAGCGGGTTTCATTGATGATGTGGCGCAGCTGCGTCAGGTCCACCTCGGCCACCAGCACGCCGCTGGCCGCGACCCAGCCGCGCCGCGCCATCACCGCGCGCGGCTGGTTGCCGACGAAGCGGACGGGGCCGAGCCACGGCGCATCCGCGCGCGCGTGCAGGAACTCGGGCGACTGGCTGCGGTCCTCGCCGCCGCCGATGCGGTCGGGTTCCATGCGCGAAATGCGCACGCGCTCCTGGCCATGCCGGTCGATCCAGTAGAGTGCCTGGGCCGTGCGCAACTGCTTCATCAGCCGGTACAGCTCGAACTGGATGTCGGCGTCCGTCTCGCCCATGTGGCGTGTGTCCTGCATCCTCAGGGTGCCGTAGAGCAAGGCATCGGCCTGGCCGATGAAGCGTTCGATCCGGGCCGAAGCCCGGGTGGCTTCGAGCGCCTGCCGTGTCTCGACCGTGGCGCGCGTCTCGCGCTGGAGCAGCCACAGCTGCGCGAAGCCGCTGGCCGCGAGCACCAGCGTGACCAGCGCCGCCATCGACAGGGCGTAGATTTGCCACAGGCGAAGGCCGGGCGTGCGCATCAGCGGGCGGGCGGCCGGGCATCGGCCTTGGGCGGCAACGTGCGCTCGCCCGGCCGGATCAGGCGGTCGGCGCGCGCGATCACGGCGGGCGCCACCGTCACGCCCATGCGCTCGGCGGCATCGAGATTGACGACCAGCGCCCCCTCGTACAGCTCCTCGACCGGCAGTTCGGCCAGCGGGCGCCCGCGCAATATCTGGTCGACGTAGTGCGCGCCGCGTCCGCACATGTTGACACGGCCAATGGCGCCGTAGCTGAGCAGGCCACCGTGACGGGTGGCGAACCAGGAGCTGTGCGCGATCGCGGGCAGGCGCACGCGCCGTGACTGTCGCGCGTGCTCGCCGAACAGGGTCGAGGAATCGGGCCAGATCAGCACCGCATCGACCTCGAGCCGCGCCAGTTCCTCCCAGGCGGCGGCAATGCCGGCCTCGCCCGAGAAGAACCGCACGCGCACGCCTTCGACGCCGGCCCGCCGAAACAGGTCCGCGAAGGGGCCGAGGTCCTGGATTTTCTCGTGCGCCGTGTTGTCGCCGTTGGAAATCATGCCGATGCGGCGCGCCTGCGGGAACGCCTGCAACAAGACCTCCATCGGCTTGATGAAAAACTGGCCCGACAGACCCAGCGTGACGCCGGTGACGTTGGCCAGCGGGCGCAGCTGCGCATCGACCACCTCGCGCAGGTTGGTCGGACCCAGCACGACGATGGGCAGCTCCCGCGTCGCCTCCATCAGGGCCTCCGCCTCCGGGTTGTTGGTTGCCAGCAGCACGGCCGGCCGGCGCGCCACCAGCGCCCGCGCCAGAGGCACGAGCCGGGCCGGGTCGTTGGCGGCGTCGTTCCACTCCAGTACCAGCTGATCGTCGAACGACCAGCCGGCCTCCTGCAAGGCGGCACGCATCTCGTTCATGCACACCTGCAACGATCCGCTTTGGCCAAGGCCCAGGTAGGCAATGACGCGAGGAGCCGGAGCCATCTGGGCCGCAAGCGGCGGGCTGCCGGTCAGCAGGACGGCGAACGCCCACACGACAGTGGCGCAGAACCGATGACGCGGTTGAATTGAACGCATGGGGAAACTGGCCGATGCGGCAAGGTTGCGAGCAAATTCATCTTATGCCGCCGCACCCCGACTCGGCAATCCATGCCGGGGGGTCCTCCCGGCACGCATCCCCCCACGAATGCCGCCGGAGCGACAGCTCGCTGCACATCCCGGCGCGGGGTGGGCATCGGCCACGGCTGGCCGTGCCGCGCACCGCCGTCACGACCTGACCCCCGCCCGGAATCCACCGGCCTGACTATGATGGGCTAGTGTAGTGTTTCACTCTGACAGGCACTTATAGAAGCCAGAAAAAGGCTTGT
>CAYRHV010000212.1:0-4533 GCA_964424045.1 uncultured Ottowia sp.
GCGACTGCAGCTCGCTGCCGCTCTCGCGCTGGCTGGCCGCCGCCAGCTTGGCGCCCAGATCCGAGAACAGCAGGGCGCCAAAGGTGGCGTTGGCCGCGATCAGGTCCTTCACCGACTGGCGCGCCAGCGCGTAGGCCACCACCTCCTCCTCGGCCACGAAGCGGCTGCTGGACTTGCCGGCCACCAGGGCGCGGCCATCGAAGCTGTCTTCGGGGCCGAAGCTGGCCACTACCTCGTCGCCGTCGTGCTCGCTGACGCGGCCCTGGACGATGACGAACAGGTGGGCCGGTGCCGCGCCGACGTCGAGGATGGTCTCGCCGGCCTGGAAATACACCAGGTCCAGGTGGTCGCGCACCAGCCGCTGCTGGTCCTGCGTCAGGCAGTCGAAGGGCGAGATGGTGAAATCAAAGGCGCTGGGCATGGCGGATCGGCATGTTCAGGAAGCCAGTCGGTAGCGGCCATCGGCGTCCAGCCGCACCAGGCCTTCGCCCTGCAGCTCGTCCAGGTGCAGGGCGATGCTGCGCCGCTCGGCGCTCTCGAGGTACGGCAGCTCGACCCCGGCCGGGTACAGCAGGCGCCGCGCGGCCAGCTCGCCCAGCGTCTGCGGCCCCTCGCCCAGGAACCCCAGCAGGCGCTCGACGCGCTGGTCCAGGCGCGCGCGAAAGCGCTCCAGCGCCTGCAGGAAGGCGGTGCGGTCGGTGATGACGCCGCGGTGATGCGAGGTCACCCAGATGCGCGCGTCGAGTTCCTTGACGCGCTCCAGGCTGCGCCGGAACTGCCCGAGATCGGAGCCGGCGTCGCCGTAGTAGGGGCCGAAACCGGTGAGGTCGATGTCGCCGATGAAGGCCAGGCCCTCGCTCTCGACCACCAGCGCGCTGTGGCCGGGCGTGTGGCCCGGCAGGTGGTGCGCCCGGATGCGCACGCCACCGCCCAGCGCCCAGACACTGCCGTCGGTGTAGGCCGTGGCGTCGGGGCGGGGCTGGTAATCGAAGTCGCGCTCGATCATCGGGCGCAACTGTGCCAGCACCGGCGCCGGATAGCCATAGTGGCGCGCCAGCCCGTCCCAGGATCGGGCGGCGGCCAGGTCGGCCTCGTGCACCTGCACGCGCGCCTGCGTCAGGCGCCCCAGGCCGACCATGTGGTCCTCGTGCACGTGGCCCAGGATCACCAGCCCGACCCGGTCCAGCTCGGCCCCCAGCCGACGCGCCACCTGCGGCAGGTCGAAGGCCACACTCAGGTCCGACCCCTGCACGATGACCTGGTTGCCGTCGGGGTACTTGCCGGACTTCTCGCCCGGATAGACCCGAACCGAACCAAAGACGAGGGGCTGCATGGCGCTGTGTTCTTCTGGACTGCAGGATTTCATTCTCGCAGTCCGCGCCGGGGTTTCAACGGGTAGTACCCCCGAGCCGCATGGTCGCCGCCCCGCTCAGGCGGAGCCCGGGCGGTGCGCACGCACGACCCCGGCCCCGACGGCCTCGGCCTGCGGCCAGATCGCGTCCAGCGCGGCGCCTTCGGCCCCGCCTTCCAGGTGCGCGCGCAGCATCGGCAGCGCATCGCGGCCCCAGAACAGGCGCCCGTCGACGACCAGGCTCGGCACGCCGAACACGCCGGCGGCGATGGCGCCCTCGGTGGCACGGCGCAGGGCCTGCTTGACGTCGTCGCCGCGCGGGTCCCGCGCCGGCGCCAGTGCCTGCTCGAGCTCGGCCAGCCGCGCGGCATCGTCCGCCGCGGCACCGGAGCGCCAGACATGGTGGAACAGCGCCTCCATGACGTAGCGATTCGGACTGCCGTGGCGCGCGCAGGCCCAGGCCAGGCGCAGCAGCGGCAGCGGGTTGAACGGATGGGCCGCCGGCAGCCGCAGCTCGGTGCCCTGCTGGCGCGCCTGCCACAGCACCTGCCGAAACGTCCAGGCGCGCTTGGGCGCGATCTCGGCCGGCCCCAGCTGCCCATGGTGCTTGAGCAGGCCGGCAAACAGGATCGGCTGGTAGCGCAGCTCGTAGCTCAGGCCCAGCAGCGCCTCGGGCAGCTGCTCGAACGCCAGGTAGGCGTAGGGCGAGATGAAATCCAGGTAGCAGTCGATGCGTTTCATGATCTGGTCGGCGCAGCCGCCGCCTCCGCGCGCAGCCGGCGCCAGATGGCCCGCCGCCCGGCCTCGTCCAGCCCGCGCCAGACCCGGATCTCCTCCAGCGTGCGCAGGCAGCCGATGCAGAACCGGCGCTGCGCGTCGAGCTCGCACACCGAGATGCAGGGCGAGGGCACGGGGCCGTCGTCGCGATCCGGGTCGAAGCGCAGGCCCGCTCCAGAGGTCGCCTGTGACATGGGCAAGCTCTCGCTCATGTCGGGTCGCGCGTCACGTCCGCCACCGGTGCCTGCGGGATCAGGGCCTCGAGGTCCTGCGGGCGCAGGCGGAACACCGCGTTCGGATGGCCGGCGGCGGCCCAGATCTCGTCGAAGCGCAGCAGCTCGCGGTCGATCAGCACCACGGGCAGGGTGGCGTGGGCCACGGGCGGCACGCCGCCGATGGAAAAGCCGGTGCGCGCCTTGACGAAATCGGCGTCGGCGCGTCCCAGCTTGCCAACCAGGGCGGCCACCTTCTTCTCGTCCACGCGCCGGTCGCCCGAGGTGATGACCAGCACCGCCGCGTCGTCGGCCAGGCGCCGGAAGATGATGCTCTTGGCGATCTGCCCGACACCCACGCCAAGCGCATCCGCCGCCTGCTGCGCAGTGCGCGCCGACTCGTCCAGCCACTGCGGGGCATGCGGGTGGCCGCCGGCGGCCAGCGCATCCGCCACGCGGCGCACGCCCTCGGGGAGCGCCCGTGAATTGTTGTGCCGATCGTCCATGGTTTGTCGATGCAGGAGAAGGGTCAGCCGGCGGCGCCGAGCTTCTGCCACTCCTCGTAGAGGTCCTCGCCGTCGATCCGCACCCGCAGCTCGCGCAGCGGCATCTGGCGCCGATCCAGCGGCCGACCGATCTCGACGTAGCCGCTTTCCGCCGACAGGTCGTAGGGCACGCCATCCGCATTCGAATACGCGTAATAGACCTCCTTCACGCCGGCCGAATACATGGCGATCAGGCACATCGCGCAGGGGTAGCCGCTGGCGTAGACCGTGCAGCCGCTCAGGTCGGTGCTGCCGAGCTTCTTCGCGGCCGCGCGCACGGCCTGCATTTCGGCGTGGGCGCTGGGGTCGCACAGGGCCTCGACCTCGTTCACGGCGCGGGCAATGACCTCGCCATCGCGGGCGATCACGGCACCAAACGGCCAGGTCCGGCGCTCGCGCACGTTCTGGCGCGCCAGGCGAATGGATTCCGCCAGGTATTTTTCTGCGTTCGGATCGATCGTCATGCTGCTTTTTTCCCCCGAGGTTGAACCGCCCGGGCAACGGAGGGCCCGTATCGCAGGCGGTTTCCAGAGCGTGCCCTGCCTGCGATGCAAGACCGGCATCGAAGGCTGTCTCGAGTGTAGTGTCTCGCGATTCAGCGCGCCCCCGCCGCCACCAGCAGGCTGGCGATCGCGGCCTGGCCGCGCTGGCGTGCGTGCGCCAGCGGCGTCACGCCCTGGGCGTCGGCGCGGTTCACGTCGGCGCCACCTTCGATCAGCAGCTGCACCACCTGCCGGTGGCGTGGCCCGCCATCGCCCAGGATGATGGCCTCCAGCAGGCCAGTCCAGCCCAGGCGATTCACGTGGTCGACGTCGACGCCGGTCTCGATCAGGGTGCGCACGGTCTCGACGTGGCCGCGCTCGCAGGCCGGGATCAGCGCCGTGCCGCCGTAGCGGTTGGTGCTGCGCAGGTCGGCGCCGTGCGCCAGCGTGAGCTTGAGGATCTCCAGCCGCCCGCGCGCGCCGGCATAGAGGTAGGGGCTGTCCTGGATCGCATCCTGGGCGTTGACGTCGGCGCCGGCCTCGATCAGCAGCCGCGCGGCCGCCACCTGGTTGGCGTGCGTCGCCGCCAGCAGCGCCGTGCGGCCCTGCGCGTCGCGCGCGTCGATGGCCGCCCCGGCGGCCAGCAGACGCTGCAGCGCGGCCACGTCGCCCTGCGCCGCCGCCGCGTGCAGCGGCGTGCCGTCCTGCGCTACGAGTTGCGACGCGCCCACCACCAGTGCCAGCCCCAGCACGCCGCGCAGCACCGCGCGCCGATCCCGGGCGGCCGCCACGCGCTCAGCCCGCGCGCTTGTTCAGGATGGCAACGGCTGTGCGCGAATTCGGCTTGCGCCCCAGCTCGCCGCTGATGAAGGCGCCGGCATCGACCAGCCGATCGAGGTCGATGCCGGTCTCGATGCCCAGGCCGTTGAGCATGAACACCACGTCCTCGGTCGCCACGTTGCCGGTCGCGCCCTTGGCGTAGGGACAGCCGCCCAGGCCAGCCACCGAGGACTGGAAGTTCCAGACCCCGACCTCCAGCGCCGCCAGCGTGTTCGAGAGCGCCTGGCCGTAGGTGTCGTGAAAATGGCCGCTGACATGGTCGACGTCGTAATGCGCCAGCGTCGCCTCGATCGCCTGCTGCACGCGGCGCGGCGTGCCGACGCCGA